>NZ_JWMC01000090.1:0-5772 GCF_000812405.1 Pseudomonas sp. PI1 | reverse complement strand
GCTTTTCGTAGGATGGCGTTGAGCGAAGCGATACCCATCACCACGGCAGCATGGGTATCGCAAGCTCAACCCATCCTACGAAGAGCTCCTCGGCGCAATCGGCAGAAAAAAGGCCGCATCAGCGGCCTTCTTTCCTTTCAGCGGTGGATCACTCGGCCAAACGCCAGGTGGTGCCGCCCTTGCCGTCTTCCAGAACCACACCCATGGCGGTCAGCTCGTCGCGGATGCGGTCCGACTCGGCCCAGTTCTTCGCCGCGCGGGCTTCCAGGCGGGCCTGGATCAGCGCTTCCACCTGGGCGGCGTCGACCTTGCCGGCGGCGCCGGCCTGGAGGAAGGCGTCCGGCTCCAGTTGCAGCACACCCAGCAGGCCGGCCAGTTCGCGCAGCTTCGCCGCCAGGGCTGCCGCAGCCTGCAGGTCGGCCTCACGCAGGCGGTTCACTTCGCGGGCCATCTCGAACAGCACGGCGACGGCTTCAGGGGTATTGAAGTCATCGTCCATTGCCGCGGCGAAACGCTCGGCGAAGGCTTCGCCACCGGCCGCCTCGACCTCGGGTAGGCCGCGCAGCGCGGTGTAGAAGCGTTCCAGCGCGCCCTTGGCTTCCTTGAGGTTGTCCTCGGAGTAGTTGATCGGGCTGCGGTAGTGGCTGGACACCAGCAGGAAGCGCACCACCTCGGGGTGGTACTTCTCCAGCACCTCGCGGATGGTGAAGAAGTTGCCCAGGGACTTGGACATCTTCTCGCCGTCCACGCGCACCGCGCCGGCGTGCATCCAGGTGGCCGCGTAGGGCTTGCCGGTGGCCGCCTCGCTCTGGGCGATCTCGTTCTCGTGGTGCGGGAACACCAGGTCAGGGCCGCCGCCGTGGATGTCGAAGGTCTCGCCCAGGCAGCAGGTGGACATCACCGAGCATTCGATGTGCCAGCCCGGGCGCCCGGCGCCCCAGGGCGATTCCCAGCTCGGCTCGCCCGGCTTGGCCGCCTTCCACAGCACGAAGTCCAGCGGGTCTTCCTTGGATTCGTCGACCTCGATGCGCGCGCCGATGCGCAGGTCTTCGATCTTCTTGCGCGACAGCTTGCCGTAGCCGACGAACTTGCCGACGCGGTAGTAGACGTCGCCATTGCCCGGAGCGTAGGCGAAACCCTTGTCGATCAGCGTCTGGATCATCGCGTGCATGCCGGCGATGTGGCCGGTGGCGCGCGGCTCGATGTCCGGGCGCAACACCGACAGGCGCGCCTCGTCCTCGTGCATCGCGGCGATCATGCGCTCGGTCAGGGCGTCGAAGGGCTCGCCGTTCTCCTGGGCGCGACGGATGATCTTGTCGTCGATGTCGGTGATGTTGCGCACGTAGGTCAGCTCATAGCCGCGCTGGCGCAGCCAGCGGGCGATGACGTCGAAGGCGACCATGACGCGGGCGTGGCCGATGTGGCAGAAGTCGTACACGGTCATGCCGCACACGTACATGCGCACCTGGTTGCCGACCAGCGGCTGGAACGGCTCCTTGGCCTTGCTCAGGGTGTTGTAGAGGGAAAGCGCCATTTACTGCCCCCAGGAATCGCGCAGGGTCACGGTGCGGTTGAAGACCAGGGCACCGGCCTTGGAATCCTTGCTGTCGGCGCAGAAGTAGCCTTCGCGCTCGAACTGGAAGCGATCCTCGGCGCCGGCGCTGGCCAGCGACGGCTCGGCGCGGCAACCCTTGAGCACCACCAGGGAGTCGGGGTTGATGTTGTCGAGGAAGCTGCCGCCCTCTTCGGACTTTTCCGGGTTGGCCGATCGGAACAGCCGGTCGTACAGGCGCACTTCGCACTCGACGCTCTCGGCGGCCGGCACCCAGTGGATCACGCCCTTGACCTTGCGGCCTTCCGGGTTCTTGCCCAGGGTGTTCTCGTCGTAGCTGCAGCGCAGTTCGACGATGTTGCCGGCGGCGTCCTTGATGGCTTCGTCGGCGCGGATCACGTAGCTGCCGCGCAGGCGCACTTCGCCACCGGGGACCAGGCGCTTGTAGCCGGCCGGCGGGACTTCCTCGAAGTCGCCGGCGTCGATGTAGATCTCGCGGCTGAACGGCAGCACGCGCACGCCCATGTCCTGCTTCGGGTGACGCGGCAGTTCGAGGTTCTCGACCTGGCCTTCGGGGTAGTTGGTGATGACCACCTTCAGCGGCTTGAGCACGCACATGGCGCGCGCGGCGTTGGCGTCCAGGTCGTCGCGGATGGCGAATTCCAGCATGCCGATGTCGACCACGCCACCGGCGCGGTTCACGCCGATCATGTCGCAGAAGTTGCGGATCGAGGCCGGGGTGTAGCCGCGGCGGCGGTAGCCGGAGAGGGTCGACATGCGCGGGTCGTCCCAGCCGTCCACGTGGCCTTCGTCGACCAGTTGCTTGAGCTTGCGCTTGCTGGTGATGGTGTAGTTCAGGTTCAGCCGGGCGAACTCGTACTGGCGCGGCTGCGCCGGCACCGGCAGGTTGGCCAGGAACCACTCGTACAGCGGGCGATGGTCCTCGAACTCCAGGGTGCAGATGGAGTGGGTGATGCCCTCGATGGCGTCCGACTGCCCGTGGGTGAAGTCGTAGCTGGGGTAGATGCACCACTTGTCGCCGGTCTGGTGGTGATGGGCGTGGCGGATGCGGTAGAGGATCGGGTCGCGCAGGTTGATGTTCGGCGAGGCCATGTCGATCTTCGCCCGCAGCGACTTGGCGCCGTCGGGGAACTCGCCGGCCTTCATGCGCGCGAACAGGTCGAGGTTCTCTTCCACCGAGCGCTCGCGGAACGGGCTGTTCCTGCCCGGCTCGGTCAGGCTGCCGCGGTATTCGCGCATTTCCTCGGCATTGAGGTCGCAGACGAAAGCCTTGCCGGCCTTGATCAGGTCCACCGCCCAGGCGTGCAGCTGGTCGAAATAGTCGGAGGCGAAGCGCACCGGGCCGGCCCACTGGAAGCCCAGCCACTTCACGTCGGCCTCGATGGCGTCGATGTATTCCTGGTCTTCCTTCGCCGGGTTGGTGTCGTCGAAGCGCAGGTGGCAGTCGCCGCCGAAGTCACGGGCCAGGCCGAAGTTCAGGCAGATCGACTTGGCATGGCCGATGTGCAGGTAGCCGTTGGGCTCCGGCGGGAAGCGGGTGACGATCTTCTGGTGCTTGCCGCTGTCCAGGTCTGCCTGGACGATGGGGCGCAGGAAGTTGGCGGCGACAGTGGCTTCTTTCGAATCGGCGGTGGGCTTGCTCATGGTGTCCTTGATCGTTACTGACGTTCGGCCAGGGTAGGCCGGCCAAACCAAAGCGCTTATCATAGCCGAAGCTGTCAACCCCCTGACAGGCCTTCGATTTTCCCGACAGAGTGGAATCCCCTCATGATCAAGCTGCACACCAACCATGGCGTCATCACCCTGGAACTCTTCGAAGACAAGGCCCCGGAGACCGTGGCCAACTTCAAGGAGTACGTGAAGAGCGGTCATTACGACAACACCATCTTCCACCGCGTGATCAACAACTTCATGATCCAGGGCGGCGGTTTCGAGCCGGGCATGAAGCAAAAGAGCACCCGCGCCCCGATCAAGAACGAGGCCAACAACGGCGTCGGCAACAAGGTCGGCACCGTGGCCATGGCCCGCACCATGGAGCCGCACTCGGCCAGCGCGCAGTTCTTCATCAACGTCGCCGACAACGACTTCCTCAACCACAGCGCGCCGACCGTGCAGGGCTGGGGCTACTGCGTGTTCGGCCAGGTAGTGGACGGCATGGACGTGGTCAACAAGATCAAGGGTGTGGCCACTACCATGCGCGCCGGCCACCAGGACGTGCCCAGCGAAGACGTGATCATCGAGAAGGCCGAGATCGTCGAGTGAGTCGATGAGCGTCCTGTTCATCTCGGACCTGCATCTGGAAGCGGAACGCCCGGACATCACCCGGGCGTTCTTGCATTTCCTGCGCAGCCGCGCCCGCCAGGCCGAAGCGCTCTACATCCTCGGCGACTTCTTCGAGGCCTGGATCGGCGACGACGGCATGGACGAGTTCCAGCATTCCATCGCCCGCGCCCTGCGCGAACTGGCCGACAGCGGCACGCGCATCTACCTGATGCACGGCAACCGCGACTTCCTGATCGGCAAGGCGTTCTGCCGCGAAGCCGGCTGCACCCTGCTGCGCGACCCCTGCGTGATCCGCCTGAACGGCGAGAAGGTGCTGCTGATGCACGGCGACAGCCTGTGCACGCTGGACGTCGGCTACATGAAGCTGCGCCGTTGGCTGCGCAATCCGGTCTCGCTGTTCATCCTGCGCAACCTGCCGCTTTCCAAGCGCCACCGGTTGGCGCGCAAGCTGCGCAAGGAAAGCCGCGCGCAGACGCGCATGAAGGCCAGCGAGATCGTCGACGTGACGCCGGACGAGGTGCTCAAGGTCATGCGCCAGTATGGCGTGCGCACCCTGATCCACGGCCACACCCATCGCCCGGCGGTGCACGAGTTGCAGCTCGACGGCCAGCCGGCCCGGCGCATCGTCCTCGGCGACTGGGACCGTCAAGGCTGGGCCCTGCAGGCCGACGCCAACGGCCTGCACCAGGCGCCCTTCAGTCTCGAAGCGGGGCCGTCCGGCCACTGACGCGGATCAACTTCATGGCCCCGGGCCAGCAGCTATGCTCAATCCATCCATAGCCGCATCGTCCGGGATCGCCATGAAAAAACACCTGCTGCTCGCCGCTTGCCTGCTCGCACTCGCCGGTTGTTCCAGCGAGTACATCATCAGCACTGCCGATGGCCAGATGATCACTACCGACAACAAGCCGAAGCTGGACAAGGCCAGCGGGATGATTCGCTTCGAGGATGCCGAGGGCAAGGAGCAGATGATTCCGCAGTCGCAGATTCGGCAGATCATCGAGCGCTGAGGGGGGATTGGAGGGGTAAGCGGGCTTGCTCGCCAACCCTCCTGGCCCTATGCACCAATCGCCACCCCGTCATTCCCGCGAACGCGCACTGCTGTCCGGCACGCCTCATGCTATTAACAGCTGCCCCTGACGCAGGTTGATCTCGCGTATTCGCTCCTGCCGTCGTCGGTAACGTTCGGCCTCCAGACCAGGACGCTGAAACAGCGTCGCCTGTACCTCCACCATCAGCATCCACAGGCTTTGCCGCGTTCCCGTCCTGCGTTGGTAAAGGTTCAGCAGCAAGTAGCTGATCAGCGCACAGAGAATCTGGATGCGCACGGCATTCTCGCTACGGCCCAGGAAACGCCTGACCTTCAGGTGTTGCTTGATCCATTTGAAAAACAGCTCGATCCGCCAGCGATCCCGGTAGCGCTCGGCGATTTCTGCCGCCGGGCTGCTCAGGTCGTTGGTCGCCAGGCTTAGAGGCGGCTCATCGCCTGGGCGGTTCACCAGGATCCGCTGCAGGGGCTGGGTGTAGTGATTACGCCGTCGGCCACCTGGGTTGCGGTTGGAGAAGTTCACCTCTTCGTCTCGCAGAATCGTTTCCCGGTCTTGCTGGGGAACCTCGCGCTGGGCCAGGACCTTGAGCCGCACATTGGACTTGAATCGTGTGACGAAGCGGGCCTTCTGGGCATCCAGGCTCGCCCACCAGTTGAAGTCGTAATAGCCCTTGTCGAATACGTAGGTGGCCTGTGGCTCGATACCCAGCGTCCGGCCTTCGTCGATGTCGTTGACGTTGGCTGCGCTGAAGCTGCAATGCACCGGTGCTGCCGCCTGCTCGGCATACAGCACATGGACTTTCAGCCCCTGGGAGCGGGTTCGATTGGACAGCGTCCATTCGTCGAAGCCAGGGCCCTTGAGGGTGAT
>NZ_JWMC01000089.1:0-5566 GCF_000812405.1 Pseudomonas sp. PI1 | reverse complement strand
GGCTGTGAGGTTGAGTTGGCGCTCAACGGTTTAACCCGTGCCTTCAGCCCCCGCAAGCCCTCCAGACTTTCCCCGATAAATATTCCGGACAGTAGTGCATGTCATCGCGAACCCCGGCAAAGAAAAAGCCCGGTCGACATTCGCAGGGGGGGAAGTGCGTCGACCGGGCGTCGCGCCCAGGAGCGACGGGCGCGCAAGTGGTAAGCCGGAATCTGGGGTCAGGCCACCGCGGCCAGTTGCTCGCGGGCCTTGGCCAGGCCTTTCTCGGCGAACTCGGGGCCCATGTTCAGACCCTCGGCATGGACGAAGGTGACGTCGTGGATGCCGATGAAGGCCAGGGCCTGGCGCAGGTAGGGTTCCTGGTGGTCCAGCGGGCCGCCGGCGTACACGCCGCCGCGGCTGGTCAGGATGTAGGCGCGCTTGCCGCCGAGCAGGCCCTGGGGGCCGGTCTCGGTGTACTTGAAGGTGACGCCGGCGCGCAGCACGTGGTCCAGCCAGGACTTCAGGGTGCTGGGGATGGCGAAGTTGTACATGGGCGCGGCCAGCACCAGCACGTCGGCGGCCAGCAGTTCCTCGGTGAGCAGGTTGGAACGCTGCAGCGCGGCCTGCTCGGCGGCGCTGTGCTGCTCGGCCGGCTTCATCCAGCCGCCCAGCAGGTCGGCGTCCAGGTGCGGCACCTGTTCCAGCGCCAGGTCGCGGACCTGGATCTCGTCGGCGGGGTGGGCGGCGCGCCAGTTGGCGATGAACTCGGCGGTCAGCTGGCGTGAGACCGAACCTTGTTGGCGGGCGCTGCTTTCGATTACCAGAACACGGGACATGGGCTTGACCTCCAGCGGTCGTTTGCGTCGATGGAGGTCAGCTTATGGAATGACTTATCGATAAAAAAGCAGAAATAATTGCTTCAAAATATCGATTTAGTTGATTTGTACCGCGTCTGCTCCTAGTCTGGAGAACATGCGCTGCCGGCTCAGGCCGGGTTGCAGGTCAGCTTGATGCGCAGCTTGATGATGGCGCGGCCGAAGCTGGCGGTGAGGTTGCTGGACTTGCCGGCGGCGAGCACCGTCTTGCGCACCTTGGGCGACTCCGGGCCGTTCTGGAACACCGCGGTGCAGGCCACGTCCTGCTTGCCGTAGTTCTGCAACAGCACGGCGCCCATGCTGTCGCCGATGTCCTGGGTCTGGACGTCGATCTCCGTGCCGTTGAGGGACTTCTCCACCTCGATCGGGTAGGCCAGGGCGGTCAACGGCAGCGACAGCAGCAACGCACAGCAGATTCTTTTCATGTGGCGGTCTCGCTCGGTTCAGGCAGAGCGCCAGATTAGACAAGAGGAGGCGAGGATGAAAGCGCCCCGCGTTACCCTGGATCAATGGCGCACGCTGCAGGCGGTGGTCGACCATGGCGGCTTCGCCCAGGCCGCCGAGGCCCTGCACCGCTCGCAGTCTTCCATCAGCTACACGGTGGCGCGCATGCAGGAGCAGCTCGGCGTGCCGCTGCTGCGCATCGACGGCCGCAAGGCGGTGCTCACCGAGGCCGGCGAGGTGCTGCTGCGGCGCTCGCGGCAACTGGTGAAGAGCGCCGGCCAGTTGGAGGAACTGGCCCACCACATGGAGCAGGGCTGGGAACCGGAAGTGCGCCTGGTGGTGGACGCAGCCTACCCCACCCTGCGCCTGGTCCGCGCGCTGTCCGCGTTCGTGCCGCAGAGCCGCGGCTGCCGCGTGCTGCTGCGCGAGGAAGTGCTTTCCGGCGTCGAAGAGGCGCTGCAGCAGGGCCATGCGGACCTGGCCATCAGCGGCCTGAACATCGCCGGCTACCTGGGCGCCGACCTGTGCACCGTGGAATTCGTCGCCGTGGCCAACCCGGACCATCCGCTGCACCGCCTGCAGCGCGAGCTGACGCACCAGGACCTGGAAAGCCAGATGCAGGTGGTCATCCGCGACTCCGGCCGCCTGCAGCCGCGCGACGTCGGCTGGCTGGGCGCCGAGCAGCGCTGGACGGTGGGCAGCCTGGCCACCGCCGCCACCTTCGTCGGCAACGGCCTGGGCTTCGCCTGGCTGCCGCGGCACATGATCGAGCGCGAACTGCGCGACGGCTCGCTCAAGCCGCTGCCGCTGACCCAGGGCGTCACCCGCGAGAGCCGCTTCTATCTTTACCCGAACAAGGAAAAACCCCTGGGCCCGGCCACGCAGATTCTCGTCGAACTGCTGAAGACCTTCGCCAACGTGCCCCTGGACGTCCCCTTCGCCGCGCCGCCGAGCGCCTGACCGGAGAACCGCCGATGCCCTACCTGCACCACGACGGCCAGCGCCTGTACTTCGAGGACAGCGGCCAGGGCACGCCCGTGCTGCTGGTGCACGGCCTGGGCTCGAGCAGCCGCGACTGGGAGTACCAGGTGCCGGAGCTGCTCCGGCGCCACCGGGTGATCGCCCTCGACGTGCGCGGCCACGGCCAGTCCGACAAGCCCCGCGAGCGCTACAGCATCGCCGGCTTCGCCGAGGACGTGGCGGCGCTGATCGAGGAACTGCGCCTGGCCCCGGTGCACCTGGTGGGCATCAGCATGGGCGGGATGATCGGCTTCGAGCTGGCCACCCGCCGGCCGGAACTGCTCAAGAGCCTGACCATCGTCAACAGCGCCCCGGAAGTGAAGCCGCGCACCCTGCGCGAATACCTGGAAGTGGCGCGCCGGCTGTTCCTCGCCCACGTGCTGGGCCTGGACACCGTGGGCAAGGCCCTGGGCAAGCTGCTGTTCCCCAAGCCGGAGCAGGCCGACCTGCGGCGCAAGATCGAGCAGCGCTGGCCGCAGAACGACAAACGCGCTTACCTTTCCAGCCTGCACGCCATCATCGGCTGGGGTGTGCAGGAGCGCCTCGGGCGCATAACCTGTCCGACGCTGGTGGTCAGCGCCGACCGCGACTACACCCCGGTGACGCTCAAGCAGGCCTACGTGGAGCGCCTGCCCAACGCGCGCCTGGTGGTGATCGAGGATTCGCGCCACGCCACCCCGCTGGACCAGCCGCAAGCCTTCAACAGCACCCTGCTCGACTTCCTCGAGCAGGTAGACCATTCCTAAAACACCTCAGGAAACATCCGCAAAATGACCCTGTTCAAACGCTTCCTGCTCGCCGCCTGTTCCCTCGTCCTGGCCACCTCGGCGCTCGCCGCCGACCCGGCGAAACCCCACGTGCTGCTCTCCACCACCCTGGGCGAGATCGAGGTGGAACTCGACAGCGCCAAGGCGCCGATCAGCGTGAAGAACTTCCTCGGCTACGTCGACAGCGGCTTCTACAACGGCACCATCTTCCACCGGGTGATCCCCGGCTTCATGGTGCAGACCGGCGGCTTCACCGAGAAGATGCAGGAGAAGGACACCGGCGAGCCGATCAAGAACGAGGCCGACAACGGCCTGCTCAACGCCCGCGGCACCCTGGCCATGGCCCGCACCAGCGACGTGGACTCGGCCACCAGCCAGTTCTTCGTCAACCTGACCGACAACGACTTCCTCGACCACGGCCAGCGCGACTTCGGTTACGCCGTGTTCGGCAAGGTCGTGCGCGGCATGGGCGTGGTCGACATGATCGCCAAGGTGCCCACCACCAACCGCGGCATGTACCAGAACGTGCCCGCCGAGCCGGTGGTCATACTCTCCGCCAAGCGTCTCTGAGAATCCCCGATTCCCACGCTGACGGAGGCCTGAAACGGCGGGCCCGGGACGGGCCCGCGACAACCGAGAGACATCATGCTCTACCGCCGCTTCGAAAAGCTCATCGACCCCTTCCGCGACGCCCCCGAGCACATGCCGCCGGCCGACGTCTGGCGCTTCTACACCTACTACCTGCGCCAGGTCTGGCCGGTGTTCTCGGTCCTGCTGGTGGTCGGCCTGATCGTCGCCCTGATCGAGGTGGCGCTGTTCAGCTACCTGGGGCGCATCGTCGACCTGGCGCAGAACACCGCGCCCGCCGACTTCTTCCGCCTGCACGGCAACGAACTGGCCTGGATGGCCGCGGTGGCGCTGGTGCTGCGCCCGCTGTTCAACGCCCTGCACGACATGCTGGTGCACCAGAGCATCAACCCCAGCATGACCAACCTGATCCGCTGGCAGAACCACCGCTACGTGCTCAAGCAGAGCCTGGGCTTCTTCCAGAACGACTTCGCCGGGCGCATCGCCCAGCGCATCATGCAGACCGGCAACTCGCTGCGCGACTCGGCGGTGCAGGTGGTGGACGCGCTCTGGCACGTGGCGATCTACACCCTCAGCGCCCTGGTGCTGTTCGCCGAGGCCGACTGGCGGCTGATGATCCCGCTGGTGCTCTGGGTGATCGCCTACGTCGGCGCCCTCGCCTACTTCGTGCCGCAGGTGAAGCGCCGCTCGGTGGCCGCCTCGGACTCGCGCTCGAAGCTGATGGGGCGCATCGTCGACGGCTACACCAACATCACCACCCTCAAGCTGTTCGCCCACACCCGCCAGGAAGAGGACTACGCCCGCGAAGCCATCGCCGAGCAGACGCACAAGGCCCAGCGCGCCGGGCGCGTGGTGACCTCCATGGACGTCAGCATCACCATCATGAACGGCATCCTCATCGCCGGCACCACGGGCCTGGCCCTGTGGCTGTGGAGCCAGGAACTGATCTCGGTGGGCGCCATCGCCCTGGCCACCAGCCTGGTGATCCGCATCAACAACATGTCCGGCTGGATCATGTGGGTGGTCGGCGGCATCTTCGAGAACATCGGCCAGGTGCAGGACGGCATGCAGACCATCGCCATCCCCCGCCAGGTGGTCGACGCGCCCGACGCCAAGCCGTTGGTGGTGACGCGCGGCGAGGTGCGCTTCGACGAGGTGGACTTCAGCTACGGCAAGGGCAGCGGCCTGATCCAGGGCCTGGACCTGGTGGTGCGCCCGGGCGAAAAGATCGGCCTGGTCGGCCCCTCCGGCGCCGGCAAGTCGACCCTGGTCAACCTGCTGCTGCGCCTGTATGACCTGGAAGGCGGGCGCATCCTGATCGACGACCAGGACATCGCCCACGTGACCCAGGAGAGCCTGCGCGCGCAGATCGGCATGGTCACCCAGGACACCTCGCTGCTGCACCGCTCGATCCGCGACAACCTGCTCTACGGCCGCCCCGGCGCCAGCGAGGAAGAACTGCAGGAGGCGGTGCGCAAGGCCCGCGCCAGCGAGTTCATCCCGCAGCTGTACGACGCCCAGGGCCGCACCGGCCTCGACGCCCACGTCGGCGAGCGCGGCGTGAAGCTCTCCGGAGGCCAGCGCCAGCGCATCGCCATCGCCCGCGTGCTGCTCAAGGACGCGCCGATCCTGATCCTCGACGAAGCCACCTCGGCGCTGGACTCGGAAGTGGAATCGGCCATCCAGGAAAGCCTGGAGACGCTGATGCAGGGCAAGACGGTGATCGCCATCGCCCACCGCCTCTCCACCATCGCCCGCATGGACCGCCTGGTGGTGCTGGAACACGGCCGCATCGTCGAAAGCGGCAGCCACGCCGAACTGATCGAACACGGCGGCCTCTACGCCCGCCTGTGGCGCCACCAGACCGGCGGGGTCGTGGGGGGGGGTTAA
>NZ_JWMC01000012.1:0-31138 GCF_000812405.1 Pseudomonas sp. PI1 | reverse complement strand
CACGGCAGCATGGGTATCGCAAGCTCAACCCATCCTACGAAGAGCACCTCGGCGCAAGACAGTTGCTCCTACGACCGTGCTTCCCGGGAGCGTAGGGCATATAACCGTTCGCGGTTATACGCCAATTGTAGGAGCGGGCCCTGCCCGCGAATCGCGCGCAGGGCGCGCTCCTACAGGGGAATGGCGTAGACGGGGTTGCGTAGGAGCGGATCTTATCCGCGAATCGCGCCGGTCCGGTCCTGGTTTCAACCCAACCGGTTTTCCACCGCCCATACCGCCGCTTCCACCCGCGAGCGCATGCCCAGCTTGTGCAGCACGCGCTTGACGTGGACTTTCACCGTGCCTTCGGTGATGTCCAGCTTGCGGGCGATCATCTTGTTGCTGAAGCCCTGGGCCAGTTGGCGGAGGATCTGCCGTTCGCGGTCGGTCAGGTCTTCCAGGCGCTTGGGGTGTTCGTCGCCGCGCAGGGCCTGGGCCAGCACCTGGGTCAGTTGCGGGCTGACGCTGAGCTGGCCGGTGGCGGCCTGGCGGATGTGCTCCAGCAGGCGCTCGGGCTCCATGTCCTTGAGCAGGTAGCCGTCGGCGCCGGCGCGCAGCACGCTGATCACGTCGCCGCGGTCGTCGGACACGGTGAACACCACGATGCGCGCGTCCACCCCGTTCTCGCGCAGCGCGCGCAGGGTCTCCAGGCCGTTCATGCCCTTCATGTTGAGGTCCAGCAGGATCATGTCCGGGTCCAGTTCGGCGGCCAGGCGCAGGGCCTCTTCGCCGCTGCCGGCCTCGCCGACCACGCTGAGGTCGTCCTCGAACTCCAGCAGCTGGATCACCCCGCGGCGCATCATCGGGTGGTCGTCCACCAGCAGGATGCGGGCTCGATCGTCGGTGGGGCTGGCGGTCATGGGGCGGACTCCTCGCGCTGACGTTGGGACAGGGGGTGTGGCTGGAAGCTCAGGCTGACGCGGGTGCCGCGCGGCTCGCGTGGGGCGATATGGAAGTCGGCACCGAGGGTCTGGCTGCGTTCGCGCATGATACTAAGCCCATAGTGGCCGTTGCGGTTCTGCGTTGGGTCAAGGCCCACGCCATCGTCCTCGATGCTGACCAGCACCTGGCCGTCCTCGTCCTCGGCCAGTACCACCCGCGCGCAGTCGGCGTGGGCATGGCGGACCACGTTGGACAGCGCCTCGCGGACGATCTGCAGCAGGTGGATTTCGTCGTTGGGGTTGAGCGGGATGTGCGCCAGGCGGTTGTCCAGCTCGATGGTCAGTTCGCCGCGCTCGGCGAACTCGCGCACCGTGTCCTCCAGCGCCACCGCCAGGCTGGAGCGCTCCAGGCTCAGGCGGAAGGTGGTGAGCAGCTCGCGCAGCTGGCGGTAGGCGCTGTTGAGGCCCTCGCGCAGCTCGTCCAGTGTCTCGTCGATCTTCTGCGCCGGCGCTTCGCGCTTGAGCAGGGTGCCCAGGCGGCTGACCTGGATCTTCAGGTACGACAGCGACTGCGCCAGCGAGTCGTGCAGCTCGCGGGCGATGGTGCTGCGCTCGGCGAACAGCGCCAGGCGGCTTTCCTGCTCCTGCTGCAGGGTCAGGGCGAAGGTGCGGGCGATGTTGTCGCAGAAGGCCGCGATGCATTGCGCCTGCCAATCTTCCAGGCGCCCGCTGGCTTCCACGAACAGCTCGCCGAAACGGTGTTCGCCGCTGGCCAGGGGGAACATCAGCAGTGGTTGCAGGCCACCGCCCTCGCCACAGCTGTCGGCCCGGGTGCGGCAGGTGCCGCAGTCGCCCTGCAGGCAGAAGTCGGCGATGGCGCCGCTGGGGGTCAGCGAGTTGTAGGCGCGCTCGACGCCGTCCTTGTTCAGGCAGAGGGTCACCTTGCCAGCTTGCAGCACCTGCTCCAGCTGGCCCAGCAGCGGGCGCAGGCTGCGCTCGTCGTAGGGGTCCTGGCCGAGGCGGCGGGCGCTGGCGTAGAGCAGTTCCAGGCGCTGGTGGCTGTGGGAGAGGGCACGGGTCTTGTCCGCCACCCGCGCTTCCAGCTCGCCGTAGATGCCCTGCAGCTCCTCGGCCATCTGGTTGAAGCGCTCGCCCAGCTGGCTCAGCTCGTCCTCGCCGCTGTAGCTGACGCGCGCCTCCAACTGGCCGCGGCCCAGGCGGCGGGCGGTCTGCGTCAGCTCGCGCAGCGGGCCGACCACGTGGTAGCTGAGGTCGTAGAGGCTGACGAACACCACCAGCAGGCTGAGGAACAGGCACAGGCCCTGCACCGTGCTGAGCATCTGCGAGCGCTGCTCGGCGTTGCGCTGCAGGGTGCCGACGAAGGCGTCGATGTGCCCGACCAGGGTGTCGAGGGTGGCCAGGGCCGGGGTCTGGGCGACGTCCAGGCTGGCCAGTTCCAGGCGCAGCAGCTGGTGCTGGTGGCGCAGCGGGTCGTCGGCGTCGGCGCGTTGCAGCAGGCGCGCGATCTCGCTGCTTTCCAGGCGTTCGCCTAGGGTCCGGCGCAGCGCCTGGCGGCCTTCCGCCGAGGGTTCCAGGGCCAGGCGGTAGCTGAGCATGCGCAGCGAGCCGGCCTGGTTGATCACCGCCGCGTCCTGGTGCGAGTAGTCGGCGAACAGCAGGGCGCTGAACATGCCGGCCAGGGCCAGGGACACCAGCAGGGTGAGGTAGCAGCCGAAGCGTAGGACGATGGAGCGGCGCAGGGTCTGGCGGCTGGCGGGGGCCATACCTCCAAAGAACCGCTCGGCCGCATCAGGCTCCGAACGAGTGCCTGTATTCATTGAAAAAACCTTTTAAATCAAAGTGTTGTGCATGCATTTCGACGATACCCATTTGTAGGTAGCGGCGCACATCTGCCCATGAAACGGCCCCGGGCTCATTGATCGCGGTCAACGGACGCCGAATGGGCTCTGCCTAACGTGCGGCCAACGGCATCGACGAATGAGTGTTGGCCATGGCATCGCATCGACAGAAACAGTACTCCGTGCTCGGCATGAGCACACTGGCGTTCGCCGTGAATTTCGCGGTCTGGACGATGTTCTCGATCATCGGTATCCGCATCAAGGCGGAACTGGGCCTGTCCGAGGCGCAGTTCGGCCTGCTGGTGGCGCTGCCGATCCTCACCGGTTCGCTGGTGCGCCTGCCCCTGGGGTTGATCACCGACCGCTTCGGCGGGCGCATCGTGTTCTTCATCCACATGCTGCTGGTGGCCATCCCCATCTACGGCCTGGCCTTCGCCACGCAGTACTGGCAGTACCTGGTGCTGGGCCTGTTCGTCGGCCTGGCCGGCGGCTCCTTCGCGGTGGGCATCGCCTACACCTCGGCCTGGTTCGAGAAGGAGCGCCAGGGCACCGCCATGGGCATCTTCGGCGCCGGCAACGCGGGCGCAGCCATCACCAACCTGGTGGCGCCGCTGATCGTGGTCGCCTTCGGCTGGCGCATGGTGCCGCAGGTGTACTCGGTGGCCATGCTGGTGACCGCGGCGCTGTTCTGGTTCTGCACCTGGAACGACCCGGCCCACGCCAAGGGCGGCGAGGCCGACGCCAGCCGCGCCCGGCCGACCCTGGCCAAGCAGCTGGCGCCGCTGGCCGAGCTGCGGGTGTGGCGCTTCGGCCTGTACTACTTCTTCGTCTTCGGCGGCTTTGTCGCCCTGGCCCTGTGGCTGCCCAAGTACTACATCGCCGAGTACGGCCTGGACCTGAAGACCGCCTCCTTCATCACCATGCTGTTTACCCTGCCGTCGGGCCTGATCCGCGCCCTGGGCGGCTGGTTCAGCGACAGCTACGGTGCCCGCGCGGTGAACTGGGGCGTGTTCTGGGTGTGCCTGGTGTGCCTGTTCTTCCTGTCCTACCCGCAGACCACCATGACCATCCACGGCATCCAGGGCGACCTCAGCCTGGGCGTGGGCCTGAACGTCTGGCTGTTCACCTTCCTGGTGTTCGTGGTCGGCATCGCCCAGGGCTTCGGCAAGGCCAGCGTGTACCGCATCATCCACGACTACTACCCGCAGAACATGGGCACCGTCGGCGGCATGGTCGGCGTCATCGGCGGCCTCGGCGGCTTCTGCCTGCCCATCCTGTTCGGCTACGCCGCTGACCACATCGGCGTGCGTTCCTCCTGCTTCATGCTGCTGTTCGGCCTGACCATCGTCTGCATGGTCTGGATGCACTACGCGATCAAGCAGCAGCGCCGCCTCGACGGCCGGGCCCAGACGGCCGACGTCGACCTTTCCCCTCTGACTTCCAGCCAATCCTGACGGAGTGCCGACATGGGCATGATCGCCAATTCCCAACTCAAAGCCGCGCGGGGGCCCCTGCTGGTCGACTGGCGCCCCGAGGACTCGCAGTTCTGGGCGCAGTCCGGCAAGCGCATCGCCACGCGCAACCTGTGGATTTCCATCCCGGCGCTGCTGCTGGCCTTCTCCGTGTGGATGATCTGGAGCACCGTCACCGTGCGCCTGAACGCCGTGGGCTTCGCCTTCAGCAACGACCAGCTGTTCATGCTGGCCGCGCTGCCGTCGATCTCCGGCGCCACCCTGCGGGTGTTCTACTCCTTCATGGTGCCGGTGTTCGGCGGCCGCCGCTGGACCGCGCTGTCCACCGCCTCGCTGCTGATCCCGTGCATCTGGCTGGGCTTCGCCGTGCAGGATCCGCAGACGCCCTACTGGGTGTTCGCCACCATCGCCCTGCTGTGCGGCTTCGGCGGCGGCAACTTCGCCTCCAGCATGTCCAACATCAGCTTCTTCTATCCCAAGAGCCAGCAGGGCACGGCCCTGGGCCTGAACGCCGGGCTGGGCAACCTGGGCGTCTCGGTGATGCAGTTCGCCGTGCCCCTGGCGGTGGCCGGCGGCCTGTTCGGCAGCTTCGGCGGCGAGCCGCAGCAGCTTTCCGACGGCGGCCGCCTGTGGCTGCAGAACGCCGGCTGGATCTGGGTGCCGTTCATCGCCGTGGTGGCCGTCGCCGCCTGGTTCGGGATGAACGACATCGCCGACGCCAAGGCCTCGTTCAGCGAGCAGTCGGTGATCTTCAAGCGCAAGCACAACTGGCTGATGTGCTGGCTGTACGTGGCCACCTTCGGCAGCTTCATCGGCTTCTCGGCCGGCTTCGCCATGCTCAGCAAGACGCAGTTCCCGGACATCAACCCGCTGCAGTACGCCTTCCTTGGCCCGCTGGTGGGCGCCCTGAGCCGACCCCTGGGCGGCTGGCTGGCGGACAAGTTCGGCGGCGCGCGCATCACCCTGTGGAACTACGCGGCGATGATCGCCGGGGTGTTCGCGGTGATCGCCTTCCTCCCCGGCGACGGTGGCGCGGGCAGCTTCTTCGGCTTCCTCGGCGCCTTCATCGGCCTGTTCTTCTTCGCCGGCATCGGCAACGGCTCCACCTTCCGCATGATCCCGGTGATCTTCCGCAACGAGTGGGCCGCGCGCTTCAAGCGCGGCGGCTACAGCGAGGCCGAGGCGGCCCGGAACGCCAGCATGGAGTCGGCCGCGGTGATCGGCTTCTCCGCCGCCATCGGCGCCTTCGGCGGCTTCTTCATCCCCAAGGCCTTCGGCACTTCGCTGCACATGACCGGCAGCGCCGAGGGCGCCCTCTACGTGTTCGTCGCCTACTACCTCAGCTGCATAGTCGCGACCTGGTGGTGGTATGCGCGCAAGGGTGCGGAAAGCCCCTGCTGAGCCCCGTTTCGCGAGCCTGATTAGCGTTTGAACGCCCGGCGTAGACCGGGTGAGGAGATACAGATGAGTTACCTGCTCGACCGCCTGCAGTTCTTCAAGAAGAAACAGGGCGAATTCGCCGACGGCCATGGCGAGGTCTCCAACGAGAGCCGCGCCTGGGAGAACGGCTACCGCCAGCGCTGGCAGCACGACAAGATCGTGCGCTCCACCCACGGGGTGAACTGCACCGGTTCCTGCTCCTGGAAGATCTACGTGAAGAACGGCCTGATCACCTGGGAAACCCAGCAGACCGACTACCCGCGCACCCGCCCGGACCTGCCCAACCACGAGCCGCGCGGTTGCCCGCGCGGGGCCAGCTACTCCTGGTACATCTATAGCGCCAACCGCCTGAAGTACCCCAAGGTGCGCAAGCCGCTGCTCAAGCTGTGGCGCGAGGCGCGCGCCGCGCACAAGGACGCGGTGGACGCCTGGGCGAGCATCGTCGAGGACGCCGCCAAGGCGAAAAGCTACAAGAGCGAGCGCGGCCTGGGCGGCTTCGTGCGCTCCAGCTGGGACGAGGTCACCGAGATCATCGCCGCGGCCAACGTCTACACCGTGAAGACCTACGGCCCCGACCGCGTCATCGGCTTCTCGCCGATCCCGGCCATGTCCATGGTCAGCTACGCCGCCGGCGCCCGCTACCTGTCGCTGATCGGCGGGGTGTGCCTGAGCTTCTACGACTGGTACTGCGACCTGCCGCCGGCCAGCCCGCAGATCTGGGGCGAGCAGACCGACGTGCCGGAGTCGGCCGACTGGTACAACTCCAGCTACATCATCGCCTGGGGCTCCAACGTGCCGCAGACGCGGACCCCCGACGCGCACTTCTTCACCGAGGTGCGCTACAAGGGCACCAAGACCGTGTCCGTGACCCCGGACTACTCCGAGGTGGCCAAGCTCACCGACCTCTGGCTGAACCCCAAGCAGGGCACCGACGCCGCGCTGGGCATGGCCTTCGGCCACGTCATCCTCAAGGAATTCCACCTCGACAAGCCACGCGCCTACTTCGTCGACTACTGCCGGCAGTACACCGACATGCCCATGCTGGTGCTGCTGGAGCCGCATGGCGAGGGCGCCTTCAAGCCGACCCGCTACCTGCGCGCCGCCGACCTCGACGGCCAGCTGGGCCAGGACAACAACCCCGAGTGGAAGACCATCGCCTTCGATGAAACCAGCGGCGAGCTGGTCTCGCCCACCGGCGCCATCGGCTACCGCTGGGGCGAGTCGGGCAAGTGGAACATCGAGGAGAAGGAAGGCGGCCAGGGCCGCGAGACGCGCCTGAGCCTGAGCCTGATCGATGGCCCGGAACACGCCTGCGAGGTGGGCTTCCCGTACTTCGCCGGCCAGCTGCACCCGCACTTCAAGGGCGTGGACAACGACGAGGTGCTGCTGCGCCGCGTGCCCTTCCGCGACATCCAGGGCGCCGACGGCAAGATCCTGCGCGTGGCCACCGTCTACGACCTGCAGATGGCCAACTACAGCGTCGACCGCGGCCTGGGCGGCGCCAACGTGGCCCGCGGCTTCGACGACGCCGACACCCCCTACACCCCGGCCTGGCAGGAGCGCATCACCGGCGTGCCGGCGGCCCGCGCCATCCAGGTGGCCCGCGAGTTCGCCGACAGCGCCGACAAGACCCACGGCAAGGCCATGGTCATCATCGGCGCGGCGATGAACCACTGGTACCACATGGACATGAACTACCGCGCGGTCATCAACATGCTGATGATGTGCGGCTGCATCGGCCAGAGCGGCGGTGGCTGGGCCCACTACGTCGGCCAGGAGAAGCTGCGCCCGCAGACCGGCTGGGTACCGCTGGCCTTCGGCACCGACTGGAGCCGCCCGCCGCGGCAGATGAACGGCACCAGCTTCTTCTACCTGCACAGCTCGCAGTGGCGCCATGAAAAGCTGTCGATGCACGAAGTGCTCTCGCCCCTGGCCGACAGCAAGCAGTTCCCCGAGCACGCGGTGGACTACAACATCCGCGCCGAGCGCATGGGCTGGCTGCCCTCCGCGCCGCAGCTGGACCGCAACCCGCTGCGCATCGCCGCCGACGCCGAGCGCGCCGGGCTGCCGGTGCAGGACTACGTGGTGCGCGAGCTCAAGGCCGGCAACCTGCGCTTCGCCAGCGAGAAGCCGGACGACGCGCAGAACTTCCCGCGCAACATGTTCATCTGGCGTTCCAATCTGCTGGGCAGCTCGGGCAAGGGCCACGAGTACATGCTCAAGTACCTGCTGGGCGCCAAGAACGGCGTGATGAACGAGGACCTCGGCAAGGCCGGCGGCCCGCGTCCCACCGAGGTGGACTGGGTCGAACAGGGCGCCGAGGGCAAGGTCGACCTGGTCACCACCCTGGACTTCCGCATGTCCTCCACCTGCATGTACTCGGACATCGTCCTGCCGACGGCCACCTGGTACGAGAAGGACGACCTCAACACCTCCGACATGCACCCCTTCATCCACCCGCTGTCGGCCGCCATCGACCCGGCCTGGGAGGCCAAGAGCGACTGGGAGATCTACAAGGCCATCGCGAAGAAGTTCTCCGAGGTCGCCGTCGGCCACCTGGGCGTGGAGCAGGACCTGGTCACCGTGCCGCTGCTGCACGACACCGCCAACGAACTGGCCCAGCCCTTCGGCGGCAGTGACTGGAAGAAAGGCGAGTGCGAAGCGCTGCCGGGCAAAACCATGCCCACCCTGCATGTGGTCGAGCGCGACTACCCGAACACCTACAAGAAGTTCACCTCCCTCGGCCCGCTGCTGGACAAGCTGGGCAACGGCGGCAAGGGCATCGGCTGGAACACCGAGAAGGAAGTGAAACTGGTGGGCGATCTCAACCACCGCGTGCTGGAGCCGGGCGTCAGCCAGGGCCGGCCGCGCATCGAGAGCGCCATCGACGCCGCTGAGGTGATCCTCGCCCTGGCCCCGGAAACCAACGGCCAGGTGGCGGTCAAGGCGTGGAACGCGCTGGCCAAGATCACCGGCCGCGAGCACGAGCACCTGGCGCTGCCCAAGGAAGAGGAGAAGATCCGCTTCCGCGACATCCAGGCGCAGCCGCGCAAGATCATCTCCAGCCCCACCTGGTCGGGCCTGGAAGACGAGCACGTGAGCTACAACGCCTGCTACACCAACGTCCACGAACTGATCCCGTGGCGCACCATCACCGGCCGCCAGCAGTTCTACCAGGACCACCCGTGGATGCAGGCCTTCGGCGAAGGCTTCGTCAGCTACCGGCCGCCGGTCAACACCCGCAGCACCGACAAGCTGTTCAACAAGAAGCCCAACGGCAACCCGGAGATCACCCTGAACTGGATCACCCCGCACCAGAAATGGGGCATCCACTCCACCTACAGCGACAACCTGCTGATGCTCACCCTGTCCCGCGGCGGGCCGATCATCTGGCTCAGCGAGCATGACGCCAAGCGCGCCGGCATCGAGGACAACGACTGGGTCGAAGTCTTCAACGCCAACGGCGCCGCCACCTGCCGCGCGGTGGTCAGCCAGCGGGTGAAGGACGGCATGGTGCTGATGTACCACGCCCAGGAACGCATCGTGAACGTGCCCGGCAGCGAGACCACCAAGACCCGCGGCGGCCACCACAACTCGGTGACCCGCGTGGTGCTCAAGCCCACCCACATGATCGGCGGCTACGCCCAGCAGGCCTGGGGCTTCAACTACTACGGCACCGTGGGCTGCAACCGCGACGAGTTCGTGGTGGTGCGCAAGATGAACAAGGTCGACTGGCTCGACGAGCCGGAACATGGCGGCCTGGGCGGCGACGCCCTGCCGCAGCCGCTGCCCCGGGACATTTGAGGAGAGACGCCATGAAAATTCGTTCGCAAGTCGGCATGGTGCTGAACCTCGACAAATGCATCGGCTGCCACACCTGCTCCATCACCTGCAAGAACGTCTGGACCAGCCGCGAAGGCATGGAATACGCCTGGTTCAACAACGTCGAGACCAAGCCCGGCATCGGCTACCCGAAGGAGTGGGAGAACCAGCAGAAGTGGAAGGGCGGCTGGGTGCGCAACGCCGACGGCTCCATCGTCCCGCGCATCGGCGGCAAGTTCCGGGTGCTGGCGAACATCTTCGCCAACCCCGACCTGCCGGAGATCGACGACTACTACGAACCCTTCGACTTCGACTACCAGCACCTGCATACCGCGCCCAAGGCGCAGCACCAGCCGGTGGCGCGGCCGCGCTCGCTGATCAGCGGGCAGCGCATGCAGAAGATCGAATGGGGCCCGAACTGGGAGGAAATCCTCGGCACCGAGTTCGCCAAGCGGCGCAAGGACAAGAACTTCGACCAGGTCCAGGCGGACATCTACGGTGAGTACGAGAACACCTTCATGATGTACCTGCCGCGCCTGTGCGAGCACTGCCTGAACCCGGCGTGCGTGGCGTCCTGCCCGAGCGGGGCGATCTACAAGCGCGAGGAGGACGGCATCGTCCTCATCGACCAGGACAAGTGCCGCGGCTGGCGCATGTGCATCAGCGGCTGCCCGTACAAGAAGATCTACTTCAACTGGAAGAGCGGCAAGTCCGAGAAGTGCATCTTCTGCTACCCGCGCATCGAGGCCGGCCAGCCCACCGTGTGCTCGGAAACCTGCGTGGGGCGCATCCGCTACCTGGGCGTGCTGCTCTACGACGCCGACCGCATCCATGAAGTGGCCAGCTGCGCCGACGAGCGCGAGCTGTACCAGAAGCAGCTGGAAATCTTCCTCGACCCGTTCGACCCGAAAGTGATCGAGCAGGCGCGCAAGGACGGCGTGCCGGACAGCGTCATCGAGTCGGCGCAGAAGTCGCCGGTGTACAAGCTGGCCATGGACTGGCAGCTGGCCCTGCCGCTGCACCCGGAATACCGCACGCTGCCGATGGTCTGGTACGTGCCGCCGCTGTCGCCGATCCAGAACGCCGCCGCCGAGGGCCACATCGGCAGCGACGGGGTGATCCCGGACGTCGAATCGCTGCGCATCCCCGTGCAGTACCTGGCCAACCTGCTCACCGCCGGCGATACCGCGCCGGTGCTGCGCGCCCTCAAGCGCCTGCTGGCGATGCGCGCCTACAAGCGCGCCGAGCAGGTGGAAGGCAAGCAGGACCTGGACGTGCTGGCCAAGGTAGGGCTGTCGGTGCAACAGGTGGAAGAGATGTACCGCTACCTGGCCATCGCCAACTACGAGGACCGCTTCGTCATCCCCACCGCGCACCGCGAGGAGGCGCTTTCCGACGCCTTCGCCGAGCGCTCGGGCTGCGGCTTCAGCTTCGGCAGCGGCTGCTCGGGCAACTCCGGCGTGAACCTGTTCGGCGGCAAGCCGGTGGACCGCCGCAACGTCATCCAGACCGTGCAGATCCAGGAGTGAAGGCCATGACTATCTCCCCGGAAAGCCACAGCCAACTGCTCAAGCTCTGCGCGCTGCTGCTGGACTACCCGCGCCCGGAAGTGCGCGAGGAAAGCCTGGCGCTGCACGCGCTGATCCGCACCAGCGACCTGCCCGAAGCGCAGCGCGACGGCCTCGCCGCGCTGCTCAACGAACTCTGCCAGGGCGACCTGCTGGACGTGCAGGCGCGCTACGACGGCCTGTTCGAACGTGGCCGCTCGGTCTCGCTGCTGCTCTTCGAGCACGTCCACGGCGAGAGCCGCGACCGCGGCCAGGCCATGGTCGACCTGCTGCACCGCTACAACGCCGCGGGCCTGGCCATCCACGTCAACGAGCTGCCGGACTACCTGCCGCTGTACCTGGAGTTCCTCGCCCTGCAGGACGCCGAGGGCGCGCGCGTCGGCCTGGCCGAGGTGGCGCACATCCTCGCCCTGCTGGCGACGCGCCTGGACGAGCGCGGTAGCGCCTACGCGGCGGTGTTCCACGGCCTGCTGGAACTCTCCGGCGAGCGCCCGGACCTGGCCGGGCTGCACCGCGACTGCGAGCAGGAGGCTCGCGACGACAGCCTGGAGGCGCTGGACAAGGCCTGGGAGGAAACCCAGGTGAGCTTCGGCGAACCCGCCGCCGGCTGCCCGTCGAACCCGCGGCAGCCCTCCAGCGCCCTCGAACAACCCCTGCAATGGGTCGCCCAGCCGGTGCCGCCGCGCCGGGTGGCCAGCCAAGGAGCCTGATCATGTCGTTCAATACCCTGCTGTTCGGGGTCTACCCCTACGTCGCCCTGTTCATCTGCCTGGTGGGCAGCTGGGCGCGCTTCGACCTGTCGCAATACACCTGGAAGGCCGGCTCCAGCCAGATGCTGAGCAAGAAAGGCATGCGCGTGTACAGCAACCTGTTCCACGTGGGCGTGCTGTTCATCCTCGCCGGCCACTTCGTCGGCCTGCTGACCCCCCACGCGGTCTACGAGCACCTGATCAGCACCGAGCACAAGCAACTGCTGGCCATGGTCTCCGGCGGCTTCTTCGGCGTGCTCTGCTTCATCGGCCTGACCGGGCTGATCCTGCGCCGCCTGACCGACGCCCGGGTGCGCGCCACCGGCAACGCCTCGGACCTGATGATACTGCTGGTGCTCTACGCCCAGCTGATCCTCGGCCTGTCCACCATCGTCGCCTCCACCCACCACCTGGATGGCTCGGTGATGGTCATGCTGGCCGACTGGGCGCAGTCGGTGGTCACCCTGCAGCCGCTGGCCGCGGCCGAGGCCATCGCCCCGGTGTCGCTGGTCTACAAGCTGCACGTGATGCTCGGCCTGACGCTGTTCGTGCTCTTCCCCTTTACCCGCCTGGTGCACATCGTCAGTGCCCCGGTGTGGTACCTGGGCCGCCGCTACCAGGTGGTCCGCCAGAAGAGCCGCGCGGCCTGATCCATCGCGCCAACCCCCTGGGCGGATAACCGTTCGCGGTTATCCGCCACCCGAAGGTGAACCCCATGAGTTGCTCCCACTACGAAAACCGCGTCGAACACGTCGAGCTGCCGAAGCTGGCGGTCAACGGCATCGCCATCGACGCCGACGAACTGGCCCGCGAACTCCAGTACCACCCGGCCACCAGCCACGCCGAGGCGCTGCACGCCGCCTGCCGCGCGCTGGTGGTGCGCCAGCTGCTGTTGCAGCGCGCCGACGCGCTGGGCATCAGCGCCGAGGCGGAGGAGGGCGAGGCGCCCGAGGAAGCCCGCATCCGTGCCCTGGTCGACCGTGACGTAGGGACACCCGAGGCTGACGAAGCCAGCTGCCGGCAATGGTATGAAGCCAACCCCGGCCGCCTGACCAGCCCCTGGCGCATGAGCCTGCGGCACATCCTGCTGGCCTGCGCCCCGGACGACCTGGAAGGCCGCGCCAAGGCCCGCGAACAGGCCCTGGCCCTGCTGGAAGAGCTGCGCCAACACCCCGAGCGCTTCACCGAAAAGGCCATGCGCTTCTCCGCCTGCCCGTCGAAGGACGAAGGCGGCGACCTGGGCTGGATCGAGCCGGGCCAGACCGTGCCCGAATTCGAGAAACGTCTGCTGCGGGAAACCCCCGGCCTGCTGGCCCAGCCCCTGGAAAGCCGCTACGGCCTGCACGTGGTCGAACTGCTGGCGCGCGAAGGCGGCGAACCGTTGCCCTTCGCCGAAGCCCGCCCGCGCATCGCCGCCTACCTGCGCGCCCAGGTGCTGCAGCGCGCGGTCAGCCAGTACATCGCCGTGCTGGCCGGCGAGGCGCACATCGAAGGCTTCGCCTTCGACGCCGCGGACTCGCCGCTGGTGCAGTGAGGCGGCGGAGTTTATCGCTGCACTGGACAGCCCCCTCTCCCTTCAGGGAGAGGGTTGGGGAGAGGGCCGGATCGTCCGCCTTCGCCAACGCATCAACCGGAGCACCCACATGTCCGACTGGATCGACGGCCAGGGCCGCAAGATCGACTACCTGCGCCTGTCGGTGACCGACCGCTGCGACTTCCGCTGCGTCTACTGCATGGCTGAGAACATGCGCTTCCTGCCACGCCAGCAGGTGCTGACCCTGGAAGAGATCGAGCGCGTCGCCCGGCTGTTCGTCGAACGCGGCGTGCGCAAGCTGCGCCTCACCGGCGGCGAGCCGCTGGTGCGCCCCGGCATCGTCGGCCTGTGCGAACGCCTGGCCGCGCTGCCCGGCCTGCGCGAACTGTGCATGACCAGCAACGGCTCGCAACTCGTCCGCCTGGCCGGCGACCTCCGCGCCGCGGGCCTGACGCGCCTGAACATCAGCCTCGACACCCTGGACCCGCAGCGCTTCCAGGCCATCACCCGCACCGGCCGCCTCGACCAGGTGCTGCGCGGCATAGACGCGGCGCGGGAGGTGGGCTTCAGCGGCATCAAGCTCAACTGCGTGGTGATGAAGGGGCGCAACGCCGACGAAGTGCCGGCGCTGGTGGACTACGCCATCGCCAACGAACTGGACATCAGCTTCATCGAGGAAATGCCCCTGGGCCAGGTCGGCCGCGACCGCGAGGAGAGCTTCTGCTCCAGCGACGAAGTGCGCGCGCTGATCGCCGAGCGCTTCGAACTGCTGGACAGCGCCGAACACAGCGGCGGCCCGGCGCGCTACGTGCGCTTGGCGCAACACCCGCGCACGCGCATCGGCTTCATCTCGCCGCACTCGCACAACTTCTGCGCCACCTGCAACCGCCTGCGCCTCACCGCCGAAGGCCGCCTGCTGCTGTGCCTGGGCCACGAGCACTCCGTGGACCTGCGCGGCCTGCTGCGCCGCTACCCGCTGGACGACGGCCCGATCCTCGATGCCCTCCACGCCGCCCTGCAACGCAAGCCCGCCCGCCACGAATTCAGCACCGGTGGCGATGTACAGGTGCTGCGCTTCATGAACCTCAGCGGCGGCTGAGCCAAAGTAAAGAACGACCCTCGTAGGATGGGTTGAGCGAAGCGATACCCATCACCCCGGCCCGATGGGTATCGCAAGCTCAACCCATCCTACGGTCGCGCTTTCCCGTCCCCAAAGAAAAGGCCCCGGCGAAATGAGCGGTTCGCTGGGGCCTGGGCGCATGTCTGCGCTGGATAACCGTGGTTGGAAAGGCAGATCATCTCGTCTGGCGGTCCCTCCATATGGCTGTCGTTGCAAGTCAGACTAGGCCAGCGCCGGGGCACTGACATCCCTCGTAGGGGGTAGTCCGCCCGGGGCGAAAGAGAGTGCGGCGACGTTATCCGCCGCCTGGCGTTCAGCGCGGGTTGCTGGAGGAGCCGCCGCCGAACAGGCCGCCGAAGATGCTGTTGACCAGGCCGAACAGGCCACCGACGATCGGCAGGTTCTGCAGCACGTTGAACACGCCGCCCAGCAGGCCGCCGGACTGCGAGCCGGAAGTGCCGAACAGGTCGCCCAGCATGCCGAAGAGGAAGCCGCCGGCTACCTGGTCGATTTCGTTTTCGTTGAGTACTTTCGGATCGTTCATGGCTGTCTCTCGCAAGCAGGAAAGGGATCGGCCCGGGATGGGCCGACCCGCATTCTCCCGGCCACCGCGCAGGCGGGCCATTCGGGATGGGCGCGCCGGACGGTGGGAAACGTCCGGTGTGCGCGGACATGGTCACGCGGAAGGGGCTGTTTTCGCGTGCTCGCGTACGGTGCTTGCCGGCGGCTGTGTGTGCCAGGCAGGCTCCGCTCCCTCACCCCAGCCCTCTCCCAAAGGGAGAGGGGGCCGCTCGGCGTGGGTGAGAAGTTCGGCGTCAACCTGTAGGAGCGGGCCCTGCCCGCGAATCGCGCGCAGGGCGCGCTCCTACAATGGGGAGGGGGTACGGAGGGGGCGGGCTGGCTCCGTTCCCTCACCCCAGCCCTCTCCCAAAGGGAGAGGGAGCCGTTCGGCGTTGGCGGGAAGTCCGGCGTCAAACTGTAGGAGCGGGCCCTGCCCGCGAATCGCGTGCAGGGGAATGTCATGGCTGGCGCAGCGTAGGGCGGATAACCGTTCGCGGTTATCCGCCGTTTGACCTTGGCTTGAGCCGCGCCGGAGCCAACCCGTCCGCACTCAGCCCATGGCGCACCAGCACCTCGGGCAACTCGTCGGCGCGGATCAGCGCAGCGCTGGCCTGGCCCATGGCCGCCGAGGTCTGGATGCCATAGCCGCCCTGGCCGGCCACCCAGTAGAAACCGGGCGCCTGCGGATCGTAGCCGGACACCAGCTCGCCATCGGCGAAGAACGAGCGCAACCCGGCCCAGGTGTGGCTAGGCCGGCGGATGCTCAGGGTGGTGTGTTCCTCGATGCGATGGATGCCCAGGGCGATGTCCAGCTCTTCGGGCTGCACGTCGTGGGGCTCCTCCGCGTCGGCGTTGGCCGGCGAGCCGAGCAGCAGGCCGGCGTCGGATTTGAAGTAGAAGGACTCGTCCAGGCTTACCAGCACCGGCCAGGCATGACTGTCCACGCCTTCGCCCGGAGCGAAGAGAAAGGCCGCGCGGCGCTTGGGCTGCAGGCCCAGCGGAGCGACACCGGCGAGTTCGGCCAGCTTGTCGCACCAGGCGCCGGCGGCGTTGACCAGCACTGGGGCGCGGTAGCTCTGCTGGGCCGTGCGTACTTCCCACTGGCCGTCGATATAAGCCGCGGCGAGCACCTCGCTGTCGAACTGCACGCTGCCGTCGTTGCGACGGATACCGCGCAGGTAGCCCTGCAGCAGGGCGTCGGTGTCGATGTCGGCGGCGCTGGGGTCGTACAGCGCGCCGTGGACCTTCTCGCGGCGCAGCACCGGGACCATGGCGCAGGCCTCGTCGGCGTCCAGCAGGCGCATCTCCGGCACGTTGGCGCGGGCGCTGTCGAACTGGCGGCGCAGTTCCTCGGCGTCGCCGGCGAAGTCCACGATCAACTCGCCGCGCGGGCTGAGGATCGGGTGCTCGGCGAAGCCCTCCGGCGGGGCGTCGAAGAAGGCCCGGCTGGCGGCGGTCAGGGCGCGTACCTGGGGCGTGCCGTAGGCCACGGTATACAGCGCCGCCGAGCGGCCGGTGGAGTGGTAGCCGGCGTGGGATTCGCGCTCGAGCACGGCGACCTTGCCGTGGGGCGCGAGGAAGTAGCCGGTGGAAGCGCCGGCGATACCGGCGCCGATGATCAGGAAGTCGACCTCGGTCATGGGCGTCTCTGCGTCAGGCGGGTGGCAGCGGGCGGGGGAAGGGTGATGGGCATGCCGGGGCTCCGGGATGGATGATTTTTCCATTCTGGAATTTTGGGGGTGGGGGCGGCAAGGATGGAGGGCTCTGGCGGGGAAGGGCGGCGTCAGCCTGTAGGAGCGAGCTTGCTCGCGAATGGTGCTTGACGGCGGCGGCTGTGTTTCGGGTTGAGTCCGCTCCCTCTCCCCAGCCCTCTCCCTGAAGGGAGAGGGGGCTTGTCCGTGCCGAGAGAACGAATGGTTTCAGCCGGAAACCTTCGGTGTTGCCGGCTAACTCCAGAACACCCAGTTCTGCCCAACGGTCCCCTCTCCCTTCAGGGAGAGGGTTAGGGAGAGGGAAAGGCGTTGAACCAAGCCGCCGACGTTTCCGGTGAGTGCTAGAGCTGAAACTGCGCCACCAACGCCTCCTGGCTCCCAGCCACCTTGCGCAAGTGCTCGCCGCAGTCGCGGGTGTGCGCGGCGGTCTTGCGGTTTTCCGCGGTCATGTCGCTCAGGCGGTGCATGTGCTGGTTCACTTCCTGGGTGGTGGCCGCCTGCTGTTCGGCCGCCGCGGCGATCTGGAAGGCCATGGCGTGCACGCCCTGCAGGGATTCGTCAAGGGCGCCGAGGGAGTCCAGCACCGCCTGGGTGTCGTGCTCCAGGGTGCGCGCCTGTTCGCTGGCGCCGCCCATGCTGGCCTGGGCCTGGGTGGAGGAATCGCCGAGGGTGCCGACTATGGTGACGATCTCGTCGGTGGCGCTGCGGGTGCGCTGGGCCAGGCTGCGCACTTCGTCGGCCACCACGGCGAAGCCGCGGCCGGCGTCGCCGGCGCGGGCGGCTTCGATGGCGGCGTTCAGGGCCAGCAGGTTGGTCTGCTCGGCGATCGAGCGGATCACCTCCAGCACCGAGTTGATCTGCTGGCTGTCGCCGGCCAGGGCCTGCACCACCCGGTCGGCGTCGCGCAGGCCGGCGAGCAGCTGGTCCTGGCGGCCGATCATGCGCTGCAGGGTGCCCTGCATGGTAACGAAGGCCTCGCGCGCGGCGGCGCTGCCGTCGGCGCTGCGGCTGGCGCTGCCGGCGATTTCCTGCACGGTGGCGGCCATCTGGTCGACGGCGCTGACCACCATTTCCAGGGCTTCCTGCTGCTGGTCGAGGTGGCTGCTGGTGCGTCCGGCGGCGTCGAGGATGTCGCCGCTGGCGTCGCCCACCGCCTCGCTGGCCTGGCGCAGGCGCTCGACCACCTGGCGCCAGGCCGCGGCCATCTCGTGCAGGGCCTGCATCAGGCCGCTGGCGGCCTCGGCGCCGCCGGCCAGCTTCAGCTCGCCGTTGGCCAGGCGCTGGGCCAGGGCCGCCATGCTCGCCGGTTCGCCGCCCAGCGGGCGCATCACGCTGCGGCTGACCAGCCAGGTGCCGGCGGCTACGCCGGCGAGGGTCAGCAGGCCCAGCACCAGCATCTGCCACATCAGCTTGCGCACCGGGGCGAAGGCCTGGTCCTGGTCCATTTCCGCCACCAGCGCCCAGTGCAGGCCGTCGAGGTTCAGCGGCACGAAGGACTTCAGCGCCGTCGCGCCGCTCAGGCCGGTCTCGGTCAGGCGTCCCTGTTCGCCGGCCAGGGCCTTTTCGCTGGCCTGGCCGGGGAGGGCGGCGGGCGCGTCGCCGGCGCGGCGCACGCGATGGTCGGCGAAACGCGCCGAGTCCGAACGCAGGCGCCCGTCGCCGCCCACCAGGTAGGTCTCGCCGGCCTCGCCCAGGCCCTGGCGGCTCTGCATCACGTCGTTGATCGCCTTCAGCGGCAGTTCCAGCACCAGCAGCAGCTGCAGCTTGTCGTGGTCCTTGATCGGCGCGGCCAGCCATTGCACCGGCTGCTTGTCGTCCAGGGCCGGCTCCAGGTCGCTGATGCTCGCCTTGCCGCTGCCCAGGGCGCCGCGGACGAAGCGCCCGAAGGGCGTGTCGCGCCATTGCGGGGCGTTCATGTTCTGCTGGTAGTCGGCGCCGCGGCCCAGGCTGAAGACCACGCTGCCGTCGCTGGCCACCAGGCGCAGCTCGCGGTAGCCGAAGGTCTTGGTGAAGTTCTCGAACACCGGGCGGTCGTAGTTGGCGGTGGTGACCAGCGCCTCGCTCTCCAGCCCCGCGTAGTTGGCGCCGAGGTTGCCGGCCAGGCTGCTGAGCTGGTCGTGGCGCGCCTGCCAGGCGTCCATCAGCTGCCGCTGCTTGATGCTGGCCACCGCCTCCAGGGCGTTCAGGCTCTGTTCTTCGAGGGCGCGGCTGGCCTGGTGATAGACCACCATGGCCATGACCAGCACCGGGATGAGGCCGATGAGCAGGAAACTGAGGGCGAGCTTGGCGCGCAAGGGCATGGGCGGGATTCCGAAGGCTTGTTCTGAAAGGCGTCGTAAAAAATTCTGCAAGAAGCGTGCAAATTTATTTACGAACGTAAACAAAATCGATCAGGCCGTTCGTTTATCTGCTCAGCTACCAGCCCCGGGCCCAGGCAGGACGATGGCCGGGTGCCATTGTTTGGTGGGGAGAGGGGAGGCGTCGTCCCGGCGGACCCGGCGGGACGAATGGGGCGTTGCGCACCGCGCCGGTGCGTCACCGCGCTCGCCTGGCGTCACCGGGCGTAACGCCGGCGGAAACGAAAAAGGCGAAGCCCGTGGCTTCGCCTTTTTCCGTTTCGCGCGGGGATCAGTGCTTGCGCGGCACCGGCTTGAGCAGCTCGGCGGGCGGCATCTCGCAGGTGATCTTGCGGCCCAGCAGCTCTTCGATCGGCGGCAGGGCGAAGGCGTCGTCCTCGCCGGCGAAGCTGATCGAGGTGCCGGTGCTGCCGGCGCGGCCGGTACGGCCGATGCGGTGCACGTAGTCGTCCGGGTCTTCCGGCAGGGTGAAGTTGATCACGTGGCTGATGGCTTCGACGTGGATGCCGCGGCCGGCCACGTCGGTGGCCACCAGCACGCGGATCTTGCCTTCGCGGAAGCCTTCCAGGACCTTGATGCGCTTGTGCTGCGGCACGTCGCCGGACATCTGCGCGGCGCTGATGCCGTCCTTGGTCAGGCGTTCCTCGATGCGGCGGACTTCGTCCTTGCGGTTGGCGAAGACCATCACGCGGGTCCAGTCGTTCTGCGCGATCAGGTTGTACAGCAGCTTGTACTTGTCGCTGCCGGCCACGGCGTAGACGTGCTGCTCGACGGTGTCGCTGGCGACGTTCTCCGGCTCGATCTCGACGATGGCCGGGTCCACGGTCCACTGCTTGGCCAGGTTCATCACGTCGTCGGTGAAGGTGGCGGAGAACAGCAGGGTCTGGCGCTCGCCCTTGTACGGGGTCTGGCGGATGATCTGGCGGACCTGGGGGATGAAGCCCATGTCGAGCATGCGGTCGGCCTCGTCCAGCACCATCACCTCGACCATGTCCAGGTGCACCTCGCCGCGCTGGTTGAAGTCCAGCAGGCGGCCGGGGGTGGCCACGAGGATGTCGCAGTAGCGCGATTCGAGGGTCTTGAGCTGCTTGTCGAAGTCCATGCCGCCGACGAAGCTCATGACGTTCAGCCCGGTGTACTTGGCCAGGCCCACGGCGTCCTTGGCGATTTGCACCACCAGCTCGCGGGTCGGCGCGATGATCAGCGCGCGCGGCTCGCCCATGTAGCGTTCCTTGGGCGGCGGCGTCTGCAGCAGCTGGGTGATGATCGAGATGAGGAAGGCGGCGGTCTTGCCGGTGCCGGTCTGGGCGCGGCCGATGGCGTCCTGGCCCCTGAGGGTGAAGCCCAGCACCTGCGCCTGGATCGGCGTGCAGTAGGGGAAGCCGAGGTCGTGGATGGCGTGCATCAGCCGCGGGTCGAGGTTGAAGTCGTGGAAGCGCGTCTTGCCTTCGGCCGGCTCGACCACGAAGTCTTCCAGCTTCCAGTTGTCCACAACCTGCGCCTTGGGCTTGCGCTCGCGGCGCGGGCGCTCGGTCTTCTCGGTTTTTTCGCGCGGCGGCTTGTCGGTGCGCTCGGCCTTCTCCGGGCGGTCGCCGCCGCGGTCCTGGCGTTCGCCGCGCGGCTTGTCGCCCTTGGGCGGGCGCGGCGGCTTGTCGTTGCGTTCGCCTTCGGGGCGGGGAGCGCGCGGCTTGCGCGGGCGCTGTTCGCCGTCCTGGCTGGCGGCTGCGGGGGAGGAGGGGGCTGGGGTGGGCGTTGCGGCGGGCTGCTCGCCCTCGCCCTTGCCGAAGATTTTCTTGAGTGCCTTGAGCACGGTGATCTCGTAGTGGTTAAGGATTGAACGGCCGCCAGTGTAAAGCAAGTTGCCAGCCAGGCGAAATCCGTGCGTTGGGGGCGTCGGCCAAAGCCTGCCGTGGATCAGCCGCAGAGGCGGTTGCGGCCGTGCTGCTTGGCCCGGTACAGGGCCTCGTCGGCGCGCCGCAGCAGGCCCTGCAGGCTTTCCTGCAGGTGCATCTCGGCCACGCCGAGGGACACGGTGACGCCGGGCAGGGCGCCCAGCGGGGAATAGAAGGAGTCGATCTGCTCCAGGCTCATGCGCAGGCGCTCGCCGATGGCGCGGGCCTCGTCCAGGCTCACTTCCGGCAGCAGGATGACGAATTCCTCGCCGCCGAAGCGCGCCATGCTGTCCTTGGGCCGCAGCTGGCTGCGCAGGGTGTGGGCCACCAGGCAGAGGGCGTAGTCGCCGGCCAGGTGGCCGTGGCGGTCGTTGTAGTCCTTGAAGTGGTCGACATCCAGCATGAGCATCGCCAGCGGCTGCTCGTTGAACGCGCAGCGGGTGCTCTCGCGCTCGTAGACGTGCTCCAGCCAGCGCCGGTTGAACAGCCCGGTGAGGGTGTCGATGTTGGCGTTCTGCTCGGTGTTGAGGATGATCCGGTTGCCCTGGCGCACCCGCGCGCAGAGCATCTCCAGCAGGTTCTGCATCAATTGCGGGGAGTGCTCGAACAGGCTCAGCAGCGCCTCGCGGTGCAGGCGCAGCACGCGGGTGGCCTCGGTGGCCACCACGTAGGCCGACGGGTGGTCATGGTCGATGAAGCTGATTTCCCCGGCGCAGTCGCCGCTGCCCAGGGTGGACACCGGGGAATTGTCCAGCGAGCCGAGGTAGACCTTGAGCTGCCCTTCGAGCACCAGGTAGAGGAAGTGGTTGCGGTTGAAGGGCGAAAGCAGGACCTCGCCGGCCTCCAGCTCCAGCGCGCGGAATTCGTTGAGCAGCCGCTGCAAGGCGGTCCCGGCGACGTTCTGGAACAGCCGCAGGTGGCGCAACTGCTGGATATCCTGCTGCCACTGTGTCGGCTTCATGGCTGGTGGGGCTTTCGACAGGTTCCGCTGAGGGGCACGACGACTCTCCGTAGTCTGGTTCGTCCTTCGGGAACTTCAGTATTAATGACTTTTGCGTACTGGCAATTCGCTGGCGTGGTGGACCGACCAGCGGTCGGCCCAGCCTGACGACTATCCCGCGAGAGGCCCGCAATGCGCCGTCACAGGCGCTCGCGCAGCCAGGCGGCGATGTCGGCGATCTCCTGGTTGCTGACTTCGTGGGCCATGGGGTAGTCGCGCCACTGCACGGCCACGCCCTGCCGCAGGAGGAAGTCGTAAGCGGCGCGGCCCATGGCGGGCGCCACCACGTCGTCGTAGGTGCCGTGCAGGCACAGCGCCGGCTGCTGCTTCTTCGCTTCGGGCAGCTGCAGGTCGTCGTCGAAGGTCGGACCATAGGTGGACAGCGCCATGACCCCGCCCAGCTCGCCCGGCCAGCGCAGGTAGCCGGTGTGCAGCACCACCGCGCCGCCCTGGGAGAAGCCGGCCAGGACGATGCGCCGCTGCGCGATGCCCTCGGCCAGTTGGCCCTCGATCAGCGCGATCACCGCGTCGGCCGAGGCGTCCAGCTGCGCCTCGTCGATGGCCCGGGCCGGCGCCATGGCCTTGATGTCGTACCAGCTGGGCGCCGGCATGCCGTTGAACACCGTCACCGGGCGGGTGGGCGCCTGGGGCAGGATGAAGCGGGTGCGCGGCAGGACCTTCTGCAGCATGCGCGCCACCGGTTCGAAGTCGTAACGGTCGGCGCCCAGACCGTGCAACCAAATGACGCACGAGTCGGCCGGCTGGGTGGGTTCGAGTAGCAGGGGTTGGCTCATCGGGGGCTCCAGGATGGGGCATGTGCGCCGCAAAGGCGCGCACACCGGAAAAAGGATCGGCGAATCTGCGAAAAGGATGTCGCTTTGCCATAACTTATCGACTTGACCTTCGCCGAAACGGGGGGCGGGAAGCATTCTGGTACGGCCCTTGCTAACTCAGGCACCAGGCTGCGATCCGTCCCGCCGGCGTAACACTCTATCCGACCCCCATCCGGAAACCAGTGCCGTCGGCGGGGCGGGCAGCCCATTGAACAGGCCGCCAAGGTGAGGGCGGCCCCCGCAATACGTCCGGCTCGCGTCATCCGCGAGCGGGGCAGCCTGGGCGGCGAAGCGGACGTATCCGCAGAGCCGGCTAGACTGACCTAAGGTTTCCACTTCGATGCAAGGTCCGGAGCAGACCGTGCGGCGCCTCACAAGGGCGAGTGGGCCGGGACTCCAACACGAATAAAAGCAAACTGGAGGTGATCGATGAAGATGGTGAAATCCACACTGGCGGTGCTGACCGCTCTGAGCGTCCTCGGGCTCAGCGGCATGGCCCAGGCCGGCGCCACCCTGGACGCGGTGAAGAAGAAGGGCTTCGTGCAGTGCGGCATCAGCGACGGCCTGCCGGGCTTCTCCTACGCCGATTCCAAGGGGGTCTACAAGGGCATCGACGTCGATGTCTGCCATGGCATCGCCGCCGCGGTCTTCGGTGACGCCAGCAAGGTCAAGTTCACTCCGCTGACCGCCAAGGAGCGCTTCACCGCGCTGCAGTCCGGCGAGATCGACGTGCTCTCGCGCAACACCACCTGGACCAGTTCCCGCGACAGCGCCATGGGCCTGAACTTCGCCGGCGTGACCTACTACGACGGCCAGGGCTTCCTGGTGAACAAGAAGCTCGGCGTGAGCAGCGCCAAGGAGCTGGACGGCGCCACCGTGTGCATCCAGGCCGGCACCACCACCGAGCTGAACCTGTCCGACTACTTCCGCTCGAACAACCTCAAGTACACCCCGATCACCTACGACACCTCCGACGAAAGCGCCAAGTCGCTGGAATCCGGGCGTTGCGACGTGCTCACCTCCGACCAGTCGCAGCTCTACGCGCAGCGCATCAAGCTGGCCAAGCCGGACGACTACGTGGTGCTGCCGGAAGTGATCTCCAAGGAGCCCCTCGGCCCGGCCGTGCGCCAGGGCGACGAGGAATGGTTCGACATCGTCCGCTGGACGCTGTTCGCCATGCTCAATGCCGAGGAGCTGGGGATCGACTCGAAGAACGTCGAGCAGATGGCCAAGTCCTCGAAGAACCCCGACATCAACCGCCTGCTGGGCGCCGAGGGCGACTACGGCAAGGACCTGAAGCTGCCGAAGGACTGGGCGGTGCAGATCGTCAAGCAGGTCGGCAACTACGCCGAGATCTTCGAGCGCAACGTCGGCGAAGGCAGCGAGCTGAAGATCAAGCGCGGCCTCAATGCCCTGTGGAACAAGGGTGGTCTGCAGTACGCACCGCCGGTGCGCTGACCTCCCACAGCCCGCGCCCGGATCCTGGGCGCGGGCCCTGTTTCGAACGACGTGAGGTCCCCCGCGCGGTCACGGGCGTAGCCCCGTGCCCGCCGGGGCGGCCTGCGAGAGGGCTTACATGCAGAATTCCGTCAAAGCCCGGCGCCCGCGCGGCCTGTCGCTCAGCGACCCGGCCGTGCGCGCCTGGGCCTTCCAGATCATCGCCGTCGTCGCCGTGGTGGCGTTCGGCTGGTTCCTCTTCGACAACACCCAGACCAACCTCGCCCACCGCGGCATCCAGTCCGGCTTCGGCTTCCTGGGCAACAGCGCCGGCTTCGGCATCTCCCAGCACCTGATCGACTACAGCGAGTCCGACACCTACGGGCGGGTGTTCTTCGTCGGCCTGCTCAACACCCTGCTGGTGACCGTGATCGGCATCGTCCTGGCGACCATCATCGGCTTCGTCCTCGGCGTGGCCAGGCTGTCGCCGAACTGGCTGGTGCGCAAGATCGCCACGGTGTACATCGAGACCTTCCGCAACATCCCGCCGCTGCTGCAGATCTTCTTCTGGTACTTCGCCGTGCTCGCGCAACTGCCCGGGCCGCGGCAGAGCCTGAGCGTCGGCGGTCTGCTGTTCTTCAACAACCGCGGCATGCAGATGCCGGCGCCGGTGGCCACCGAGGCGCTGCCGGCCTTCCTCATCGCCGTCCTCCTGGCCATCGTCGCCTGGGCCGTGCTCTGGCGCTGGGCCAAGGTGCGCCGCCACGCCACCGGCAAGACCTTCCCGGTGTTCCTCACGGGCCTGGCCACGCTGATCGTGCTGCCGGCGCTGACCATCCTGGTGGCCGGCGTGCCGGTGCACTGGGACGTGCCGGTGCTGCAGGGCTTCAACTTCCGCGGCGGCTGGGTGGTGATCCCGGAGCTGGTGTCCATCGTCCTGGCGCTGTCGATCTACACCGCCGCCTTCATCGGCGAGACGGTGCGCGCCGGCATCCAGGCGGTCAGCCACGGGCAGACCGAGGCCGCCGGCTCCCTGGGCCTGCGCCCGGGGCAGACGCTGCGGCTGATCATCATTCCGCAGGCGCTGCGGGTGATAGTGCCGCCTTTGACCAGCCAGTACCTGAACCTGGCGAAGAACTCCTCGCTGGCCGCCGGCATCGGCTACCCGGACATGGTCTCGCTGTTCGCCGGCACCGTGCTCAATCAGACCGGCCAGGCCATCGAGACCATGGCCATCACCATGAGCGTGTACCTGGCCATCAGCCTGAGCATCTCGCTGCTGATGAACTGGTACAACAAGCGCATCGCGCTGATCGAACGCTAGGGGGACGCCATGGCAAACCATACCTTCAAGCCCGATCTGCCGCCGCCGGCGCTCAGCGTCGGGGTCATCGGCTGGCTGCGCGCCAACCTGTTCTCCAGCTGGATCAACACCCTGCTGACCCTGGTCGGGCTCTACGTCATCTGGCTGATCGTCCCGCCGCTGCTGGAGTGGGCCGTGTTCAAGGCCGACTGGGTCGGCGAGAGCCGCGCCGACTGCAGCCGCGAGGGGGCCTGCTGGGTGTTCATCAGCACCCGCATCGGCCAGTACATGTACGGCTTCTACCCCGAGGCGCTGCGCTGGCGGGTGGACCTCAACGTGCTGCTGGTGGTGGTCGGCGCCGCGCCGCTGTTCCTGCGCCAGTTCCAGCACAAGCTCAAGTACGGCCTGGCCTACCTGCTGGCGCTGCCGCTGGTGTCCTACTGGCTGCTGCACGGCGGCTTCCTCGGCCTGGACAACGTGCCCACCAGCCAGTGGGGCGGCCTGATGCTGACCGTGGTGATCGCCGCCGTGGGCATCGCCGGGGCGCTGCCGCTGGGCATCCTGCTGGCCCTGGGGCGGCGCTCGAAGATGCCGGCGATCAAGGTCCTGTGCGTCACCACCATCGAGTTCTGGCGCGGCGTGCCGCTGATCACCGTGCTGTTCATGTCCTCGGTGATGCTGCCGCTGTTCCTGCCCGAGGGCATGAACCTGGACAAGCTGCTGCGCGCCATGGTGATGGTGGTGCTGTTCGAGGCCGCCTACATCGCCGAGGTGGTCCGTGGCGGCATGCAGGCCATCCCCAAGGGCCAGTACGAGGCGGCCGCGGCCATGGGCCTGGGCTACTGGCGGATGATGGGCCTGGTGATCCTGCCCCAGGCCCTGAAGCTGGTGATCCCCGGCATCGTCAACACCTTCATCGCGCTGTTCAAGGACACCAGCCTGGTGATCATCATCGGCCTGTTCGACTTCCTGAATAGCATCAAGCGCGCCACCGCGGACCCGGCCTGGCTGGGCATGTCCACCGAGGGCTACGTGTTCGCCGCGCTGGTCTACTGGGTCTTCTGTTTCGGCATGTCCCGCTACTCCATGCACCTGGAGCGCAAGCTGGACACCGGCCACAAGCGTTAGGAGTTCGTCATCATGTCTGAAGCCAGCAACAAGACCGTCCCGGCCATCGGCGATCACGTGATGATCGAGATGAAGGGCGTGAACAAGTGGTACGGCCAGTTCCACGTGCTCAAGGACATCAACCTCACCGTGCGCCAGGGCGAACGCATCGTCCTCTGCGGCCCGTCCGGTTCGGGCAAGTCCACCACCATCCGCTGCATCAACCGCCTGGAGGAGCACCAGCAGGGCAGCATCATCGTCGACGGCACCGAGCTGACCAACGACCTCAAGCAGATCGAGGCGATCCGCAGCGAGGTCGGCATGGTGTTCCAGCACTTCAACCTGTTCCCGCACCTGACCGTGCTGCAGAACTGCATCCTGGCGCCGATGTGGGTGCGCAAGATGCCCAAGCGCGAGGCCGAGGAAGTGGCCATGCACTACCTGGAGCGGGTGCGCATCCCCGAGCAGGCGGGCAAGTTCCCCGGGCAGCTCTCCGGCGGCCAGCAGCAGCGCGTGGCCATCGCCCGGGCGCTGTGCATGAAGCCGAAGATCATGCTGTTCGACGAACCCACCTCGGCGCTCGACCCGGAAATGGTCAAGGAGGTGCTGGACACCATGATCGGCCTGGCCCAGAGCGGCATGACCATGCTCTGCGTAACCCACGAGATGGGCTTCGCCCGCACCGTGGCGAACCGGGTGATCTTCATGGACAAGGGCGAGATCGTCGAACAGGCGCCGCCGGACCAGTTCTTCGACAACCCGCAATCCGACCGCACCAAGCTGTTCCTCAGCCAGATCATCCACTGAGCCCGCGCGGCGCGGCCCCCGCGGGCCGCGCCGCATCCCTGGCGTCCGAAAGCCGTCGCAAAGCCGTCCTACGCTCGTCAGCGCCCTTGGCGCTGCGGGTGCGCTTCGGCGTATCCTGGCCTTTTCCACGCCCACCAAGGCCGGCCGGCTGAACTCGGCCGTCGGATCGGTGTTCCGATACCCAGGAGCATCCTGTGGAAACCCACGGATGGGCTATACGTTGAAATAGCTCGCACTGCCGCCTGACTGAAGAGAAGCGCCGTGAACCTGACCCTCACTCCGTTGAACCTGAGCAAAGCCAAGGCCTGGAGCGCCCACGCGGTGACGGCCAGCGGCGTCATCCTGGCCCTGCTGGCGCTGCTCGCGCTGGTCGACAACCGCCCGCAGGCCTGCCTGTTGTGGCTGGGCGCGGCCCTGCTGGTGGACGGCCTGGACGGCACCCTGGCGCGCAAGTTCGACGTCAAGGCGGTATTGCCGCACTTCGACGGCTCCACCCTGGACCTGGTGATCGACTACCTCACCTACGTGTTCATCCCGGCGATCTTCATCTACCGCTACGTGCCGCTGCCGGTGCACAGCGAGCTGGCGATCGTCGGCGTCATCCTGGTGTCTTCGCTGTTCTGCTTCTGCAACGTGAACATGAAGAGCAAGGACAACTACTTCGTCGGCTTCCCGGCGGCCTGGAACGTGGTGGCGGTGTATTTCTTCGTCCTCGGGCCCGGCCCGTGGGTGAGCCTGGTCACGGTGCTGGTGCTGGCGGCCCTGACGCTGACGCGGATGAAGTTCCTGCACCCCTTCCGGGTGCGCCAGTTCATGCCGCTGAACATTGCGGTGACCTTCGTCTGGATGTTCAGTAGCGCGTTGCTGATCCTGCAGCAGCCGGTGGACCAGACCTGGCTGTTGTGGCTGTGGTTCGTGGCTTCGGCGTATTTCGTCGGCGTGTGTGTCTGGCGGACGGCCATGGAGTGGTTCAACTGAGGCAGGGCGGGGCGTTCCGGTTTCATCGCAGGGCGGAGTCCGCTCCTACGGCATGAGCGAGCATGGCTCTTCGTAGGATGGTGTTGAGCGAAGCGATACCCATCAGCGTCACCGCATGGGTTTCGCAAGCTCAACCCATCCTACGGGGTGTCATATTTGCTGGAAGGTGTAGGAGCGGGCCCTGCCCGCGATTTCGCGCGCAGGGCGCGCTCCTACATTGGAATGGCTTGGGTTGGGCGGCGTAGGAGCGGACTCTGTCCGCGATTGGATTCCCCGGCCACGCCGGACGCCCCGGTGGCACGACCAACGGCGGATAACCGCGAACGCTCATACGCCCTACGTTCGCAGGAATGACGGGTTTCAGAACCGTTACGGAGGCGGCACCCGAGCCACCCGGCGAACCCTGTCATGTCTGATAGCACTCCGACAGGGCTCGCCGCGGCGCCTGGCATGCGCTTAAATACCAGGCGAGCCCGCGCAGGAAGCCTCGCCATGATCACCCTGTTCCAGTTCCCCCCGGCCTTCAATGTGCCCAACGTCAGCCCCTTCTGCCTGAAGCTGGAGACTTTCCTGCGCCTGTCCGGGCTGGAATACCAGGTGCAGCACGTGACGGACCCGCGCAAGGGGCCCAAGGGCAAGCTGCCCTTCGTCAAGGTCGAGGGGCAGACCGTTGCCGATACCGAGATCATCATCCACGACCTCCAGCAGCGCTTCGCCCTGGACCTGGACGCCGGCCTCGACGCCCGCGGGCGTGGCTGGGCGGTGTCGATCACGCGGCTGTGCGACGAGCACCTGGCGCCGCTGCTGGTGTACTTCCGCTGGCTGGAGGACGACGGCTGGCGCCAGGTCGCCCCAGTGCTGCTGCGCGGCATCCCGGCGCCGCTGCGGCCGGTGGTCGGCGCGCTGGTGCGCCGCAAGATCCGCGGCGAGATGCGTGGCCGCGGCCTGACCGCCCACAGCCGCGAGGAACTGCTGAGCTTCGCCCGCCAGGACCTCGACGCCCTCGACGGCATGCTCGGCGACCTGCCGTACTTCGGCGGCGCCCAGCCCTGCAGCGCCGATGCCGCGGCCTACGGGATACTCGCCAACCTGGTGCTGTGTACCCTGGAAACCCCCCTCAACCACATGGCGCGCGAATACGAGCGCCTGGTCGGCTACTGCGAACGCATGCAGCAGCGGGTCTGGACATGACCCAGGCCGAGCCCAAGCCCTGGTTCGTCTACCTGGTGCGCGCCGCCAACGGCGCGCTCTACTGCGGCATCAGCGACGACCCGCAGCGGCGCTTCGAGGCGCACTGCAGCGGGCGTGGCGCGCGCTTCTTCCATTCCAGCCCGGCGCAGGCGCTGGTATACGTCGAGGCCTGCGCCGGCAAGGGCGAGGCGCTGCGCCGCGAGCGGGCGATCAAGGCCCTGGGCAAGCCGGCCAAGGAACGCCTGGCGCTGGCCGGCGCGGCCCTGGCCATCAGCGCGGCGGATGGCCGTCCATAGCTTCGACCGGGTAGGACCGCGCGCCGCGGCGGAGTAAGCTGGAAGGCCCTCAACGCCGGCCAACGGAGCCCCGCATGTCCGAGCTGATCCTGCACCACTACCCGACCTCCCCCTTCGCCGAGAAGGCCCGCCTGCTGCTGGGCTTCAAGCAGCTGTCGTGGCGCTCGGTGCTGATCCCGCCGATCATGCCCAAGCCCGACCTGCTGGCGCTCACCGGCGGCTACCGCAAGACGCCGGTGCTGCAGGTGGGGGCCGACGTCTACTGCGATACCGCACTGATCGCCCGCCGCCTGGAGCAGGAGAAGGCCACCCCGGCGCTGTTCCCCGAGGGCCAGGAGTTCAGCGTTGCCGCCTTCGCCGCCTGGGCCGATTCGGTGCTGTTCCAGCATGGCGTGAGCCTGGTGTTCCAGCCCGAGTCCATCGCCGTGCGCTTCGGCAAGCTGCCGCCGGAATTCCTCAAGGCCTTCGTCGCCGACCGCAGCCAGCTGTTCAGCGGCGGCAGCGCCGCGCGCCTGCCGGCCGAGCAGGCGCGGCAGCAATGGCCGGTGTTCATGGCGCGGCTGGAGCAGCAACTGGCGCGGGAGGAGGGCGACTTCCTGTTCGGCGAGCCGTCCGTGGCGGATTTCGCCGTCGCCCACGTGCTCTGGTTCGTCAAGGCCACTCCGGTGACCTCGCCGCTGGTGGACGCCTACCCGTCGGTGGTGGCCTGGCTGGGCCGGGTGCTCGGCTTCGGCCATGGCGCGCACAGCGAGATGAGCGGCGAGGAAGCCATCGCCGTGGCCCGCGACAGCCAGCCGGCGGCGCTGCCGGACGAGCCGTTCAGCGACGCCAACGGCCTGCGGGCCGGCCAGCGGGTGGCCATCGCGGCGACCGACTACGGCGTCGATCCGGTGGAGGGGGAACTGCTGCACGTGGGCAGCGAGGAACTGATCCTGCGCCGCGAGGACCCGCGCGCCGGGGTGGTGCATGTGCATTTCCCGCGGCTGGGGTTCGCCGTCGAGGCGCGCTGAAACGCAGGAGTCACGGCCCTTGGCCTTTGGCCCGAAAAGCGCCAGCCACGCCATTCCCTTCACGCCATTCCCTTGTAATTGGATGGACTCACCCTCACCGAGGCGTCGAGGCGCCACGGTGGCGGTCTAAGAAGCCACCGACAGTGAGGGTGAGTCCATGAAAAAGCATA
>NZ_JWMC01000088.1:0-2674 GCF_000812405.1 Pseudomonas sp. PI1 | reverse complement strand
GTCGCCCAGACGGTAGTGCTGCTTGTGCCCACCGCCGATGTGGCGGGTGGTGATACGACCGTTGTTGTTACGGCCGCCCGACTTGGACTTCTTCTCGACCAGGCCAGCGAACGGAGCACCCTTGTGCAGGTTCTGGTTCACGACCTTGACGACGAAGCGACGACCAGCGGAAGTCGGTTTGCATTTAACGATTGCCATGATGCACCCCTTTACTCAGCGCCAGCTGCGAAATCGAGATCTTGGCCGGGCTGAAGGGCGATGTACGCCTTCTTCCAGTCGTTACGCTTGCCCAGGCCGCGAACGGTACGCTTGGTCTTGCCCTGAACGTTCAGGGTGGTGACGCGACGTACTTTCACGCCGAACAGGCTTTCGACGGCCTTCTTGATTTCCAGCTTGGTTGCATCAGTGGCAACCTTGAAAACGAATTGGCTCTTGCCGTCCGCCAGCCCCGTGGCTTTCTCGGAGACATGCGGGCCCAGCAGCACTTTGAATACGCGTTCCTGGTTCATGCCAGCAGCTCCTCGAACTTCTTCACGGCGGACACGGTGACGAGCACCTTGTCGTAGGCGATCAGGCTGACCGGGTCGGAACCCTGGACGTCGCGTACATCGACGTGCGCCAGGTTGCGCGCAGCCAGGTACAGGTTTTCATCAACGCCATCGGTGACGATCAGCACGTCTTTCAGGCCCAGGCCGTCCAGCTTGCTGACCAGACCTTTGGTTTTCGGTGCATCGACGGCGAAGTCGGCAACGACAACCAGGCGGTCCAGACGGACCAGCTCGGAGAGGATGGAGCGCAGGGCTGCGCGGTACATCTTCTTGTTGAGCTTCTGGGAGTGATCCTGCGGTTTGGCGGCGAAAGTGGTGCCGCCCCCACGCCAGATGGGGCTGCGAATGGTGCCAGCGCGAGCACGACCGGTGCCCTTCTGACGCCACGGCTTCTTGCCGCCACCGGAGACTTCGGAACGAGTCTTCTGAGCACGGGTGCCCTGACGGCCGCCAGCCATGTAGGCGACGACAGCCTGGTGAACCAGAGTCTCGTTGAATTCGCTGCCAAAGGTACGCTCGGAGACTTCGATAGCCTGAGCGCCGTTCACATTAAGTTGCATCTCAGCTTCCCCTCTTAACCGCGAGCCTTGGCTGCCGGACGCACGAGCACGTCACCGCCGGTAGCGCCAGGAACGGCACCCTTGACCAGCAGCAGATTACGCTCGGCATCGACACGCACGACCTCAAGGGATTGAACGGTTACACGCTCAGCACCCATGTGACCGGACATTTTCTTGCCCTTGAACACTCGACCAGGAGTCTGGCACTGGCCGATCGAACCCGGGACGCGGTGGGAAACGGAGTTACCGTGGGTATTGTCCTGACCACGGAAGTTCCAGCGCTTGATGGTACCGGCGTAGCCTTTACCCTTGGACTCGCCGGTAACGTCTACCAGCTGGCCTGCCTGGAACAGATCGACGGAGATGGAATCGCCTGCCTTGAACTCCTCTTCGCCCAGACGGAATTCCCACACGCCGCGACCGGCGGCGACATTCGCCTTGGCAAAGTGACCGGCCTGAGCCTTGGTCACGCGAGAAGCACGACGCTCGCCGGCAGTTACCTGCACAGCGCGATAGCCATCGGTCTCTTCGTTCTTGAACTGGGTGACGCGATTCGGCTCGACCTCAATGACCGTGACCGGAATGGAGACACCATCTTCGGTGAAAATGCGGGTCATGCCGCACTTACGACCGACAACACCAATTGTCATCTTAAGAACCTCTTTAGTGTACGGGGCTTTCACCCGCTATGGCCGCCCATTTCAGAGCGTTACACGACCAATGCCGAAGGCATTAGCCGAGGCTGATCTGTACTTCGACGCCAGCAGCAAGGTCGAGCTTCATCAGCGCGTCGACGGTCTTGTCGGTCGGCTGAACGATGTCGAGCACACGCTTGTGGGTACGAATTTCGTACTGGTCACGAGCGTCCTTGTTGACGTGCGGGGAAATCAGCACGGTGTAACGTTCCTTGCGGGTCGGCAGAGGAATCGGACCACGCACCTGAGCCCCAGTACGTTTCGCGGTTTCCACGATTTCCTGGGTAGACTGGTCGATCAGGCGATGGTCAAAAGCCTTCAACCGAATACGGATTTGTTGATTTTGCATTTGACCTCAGACTCCAAGTTGCCATTCCCAACGGGCGGACTCCGCCCGTTAAAAGGAGGCGCAATTGTACGGATGCCCCTGGAGGGTGTCAATATTTAACCAATCCAACGAAAAAGGGGCCCCGAAGGGCCCCTTTTCCTCATGCGCTAGATCGGTCGATTACTCGATGATCTTGGCAACCACGCCGGCGCCAACGGTACGGCCGCCTTCGCGGATAGCGAAGCGCAGGCCGTCTTCCATGGCGATCGGGGCGATCAGGGTGACGGTCATCTTGACGTTGTCACCCGGCATTACCATCTCGACGCCTTCCGGCAGCTCGCAGTTGCCGGTCACGTCGGTGGTACGGAAGTAGAACTGCGGACGGTAGCCCTTGAAGAACGGGGTGTGACGACCACCTTCTTCCTTGGACAGCACGTACACTTCACACTCGAACTTGGTGTGCGGCTTGATGGTGCCCGGCTTGGCCAGAACCTGGCCACGCTCTACGTCTTCACGCTTGGTGCCGCGCAGCAGGACGCCGAC
>NZ_JWMC01000087.1:0-84992 GCF_000812405.1 Pseudomonas sp. PI1 | reverse complement strand
CGCAGGGTTTTGGGCTATAACCCCGCGCTTTCCCGGGCCGCCCGCGCCCGCCGTCACCGAACTCCAGCAGGCACGCACCCATGACCAACCAGGCCGCCGAAGTCGCCAAGCGCCGTACCTTCGCGATCATCTCCCACCCCGACGCCGGTAAGACCACCATCACCGAGAAGCTGCTGCTGATGGGCAAGGCCATCGCCGTCGCCGGCACCGTGAAGTCGCGCAAGTCCGACCGCCACGCGACCTCCGACTGGATGGAGATGGAGAAGCAGCGCGGCATCTCCATCACCACCTCGGTGATGCAGTTCCCCTACCGCGAGCACATGGTCAACCTGCTCGACACCCCCGGCCACGAAGACTTCTCCGAAGACACCTACCGCACCCTGACCGCGGTGGACTCGGCGCTGATGGTGCTCGACGGCGGTAAAGGGGTGGAGCCGCGGACCATCGCCCTGATGGAAGTCTGCCGCCTGCGCGACACGCCCATCGTCAGCTTCATCAACAAGCTGGACCGCGACATCCGCGACCCCATCGAGCTGCTCGACGAGATCGAGGCGGTGCTGAAGATCAAGGCCGCGCCCATCACCTGGCCGATCGGCTGCTACCGGGACTTCAAGGGCGTGTACCACCTGGCCGAGGACAAGATCATCGTCTACGTGCCCGGCCACGGCCACGAGCGCATCGAAACCCAGGTGATCGACAAGCTCGACTCCGACGAGGCCCGCGCGCACCTGGGCGACCTCTACGACAACTTCCTCGAAGAGCTGGAACTGGTGCAGGGCGCCTGCCACGAGTTCGACAAGGAAGCCTTCCTCAAGGGCGAGATGACCCCGGTGTTCTTCGGTACCGCGCTGGGCAACTTCGGCGTCGACCAGGTGCTGGACTGCATCGTCGACTGGGCCCCGCAGCCGCTGGCGCGCGCTGCCCACGAGCGCATCGTCGAGCCCACCGAGGAGAAGTTCACAGGCTTCGTGTTCAAGATCCAGGCGAACATGGACCCGAAACACCGCGACCGCATCGCCTTCATGCGCATCTGCTCGGGCAAGTACGAGAAGGGCATGAAGATGCGCCACGTGCGCCTGGGCAAGGACGTGAAGATCGCCGACGCCCTGACCTTCTTCTCCAGCGAGCGCGAGCAGCTGGAAGAGGCCTACGCCGGCGACATCATCGGCCTGCACAACCACGGCACCATCCAGATCGGCGACACCTTCAGCGAAGGCGAGAACCTGGGCTTCACCGGCATCCCGCACTTCGCCCCGGAACTGTTCCGCCGCGTGCGCCTGAAGGACCCGCTGAAGTCCAAGCAGTTGCGCCAGGGCCTGCAGGAGCTGGCCGAGGAAGGCGCCACCCAGGTGTTCTTCCCCGAGCGCAACAACGACATCATCCTCGGCGCCGTGGGCGTGCTGCAGTTCGACGTGGTCGCCAGCCGCCTGAAGGAGGAATACAAGGTCGAGTGCGCCTACGAGCAGATCAACGTCTGGTCGGCCCGCTGGATCGAGTGCAAGGACGAGAAGAAGCTCAAGGAGTTCAAGGACAAGGCCTTCGAGAACCTCTCCGTGGACGGCGGCGGCCACCTCACCTACCTGGCCCCCACCCGGGTGAACCTGAGCCTGATGGAAGAGCGCTGGCCGGACATCACCTTCCGCGCCACGCGCGAACATCACTGAGTTCGGTGCCCAGCAAAAACGCCCGCATCGTGCGGGCGTTTTCGTTTCCAGCCGTAGGGCGCATAACGCCTACGGCGTTATCCGCCGTTTGACCTTGATCCCAGGCGCGCTTCGGGTTCGGCCGCCGCATCGGTGATGAAGGCCGGCGTGGCAAAGTCCGGATCGCCGACGCTGAGGACGATCGCGTCCTCCCCGGCGCGTTGCGCCGCCACGGCGGCGTAGTGGATATCCCAGGCGGCGGGGCGTGGCATCACCATAACCACTAATGAACGAGTGTTCAACAGTGTTTTCCGGCCAAATCGAGCGCTCGTTCAATTTGCCCCGGAATAGAGCGGCCGCGGCCTGCGGGCCCATTTTCGGCGCCCGGCGCGGCAGACACCGGCACTCCTGGCGAAGGGCACGAAGCGGCCCGCGCTCTCCCGTCTGCCCTGCCCCGCCAGGGTGCAGGCAGGGCCGCGACATTTTCCGAACATGCTCATAACGGGTTCTTAACGATTGCTCGGCGAGCATGGATGCACTCAATGGCCACAGTCCCGTGACCCGCATGGACAACGCGTTCCTCCCCTTCTCCCGGCCCAGCATCGGCGCCGAGGAAATCCAGGCCGTCAGCCAGGTGCTCGGCTCCGGCTGGATCACCACCGGCCCGCAGAACCAGTTGCTGGAGCAGCGCTTCGCCGACTACGTTGGCTGCAAGCACGCCGTGGCCGTGGCCTCGGCCACCGGCGCCATGCACATCGCCCTGCTGGCGCTGGGCATCGGCCCGGGCGACGAGGTAATCACCCCGTCGCAGACCTGGGTGTCCACCGCCAACATGATCTGCCTGCTGGGCGCCACGCTGGTGTTCGTCGACGTCGACCGCGACACCCTGATGACCGACGCCGCGCGCATCGAGGCAGCCATCACCCCGCGCACGAAAGCGATCATCCCGGTGCACTATGCCGGCGCCGCCTTCGACCTCGACCCGCTCTACGCCCTGGCCGAAAAACACGGCATCGCGGTGATCGAGGACGCCGCCCACGCCGCCGGCACCCGCTACCGCGGCCGCCACGTCGGTTCACGCGGTACGGCGATCTTCTCCTTCCACGCCATCAAGAACATGACCTGCGCCGAGGGCGGGATGTTCGTCAGCGACGACGAAGCCCTGGCCAACCGCGTGCGCACCCTGAAGTTCCACGGCCTGGGGGTGGACGCCTACGACCGCCTGAGCCATGGCCGCAAACCCCAGGCGCAGGTGATCGAGCCGGGCTTCAAGTACAACCTCACCGACATCAACGCCGCCATCGCCCTGATCCAATTGGAGCGCCTGGACGCGCTCAATGCCCGCCGCGCCGAACTCGCCGCGCAGTACCTGGCGCGCCTGGCGCACCTGCCGGTGCAGCCGCTGAGCGTGCCCGGCCATCCGCAGCAGCACGCCTGGCACCTGTTCATCCTGCGCATCGACGAGCAGGCCTGCGGCATGCATCGCGACGCCTTCATGCAGGCCCTGCAGCAGCGCGGCATCGGCAGCGGCATCCACTTCATCGGCACCCACCTGCACAGCTGGTACCGCCAGCGCTTCCCCGGCGTCAGCCTGCCCGCCACCGAATGGAACTCGGCGCGCCTGTGTTCCATCCCGCTGTTCCCCGACATGACCGACGCCGACCTGGAGCGCGTGGTCGGGGCCTGCGAAACCCTCCTTCGGTGAACCCGTGAAACCCTATGCCATCGACTGCGTCTCCGTGGTCATCCCGGTGTACAACGAGCAGGACAGCCTGCCCGAACTGCTGCGCCGCACCGACGCCGCCTGCCGCCAGCTCGGCCGCGCCTACGAAATCGTGCTGGTCGACGACGGCAGCCGCGACGACTCCGCCGAACTGCTCCAGGAAGCCGCCGAGGCGCCCGACAGCCACGTGCTGGCGGTCATCCTCAACCGCAACTACGGCCAGCACGCGGCGATCATGGCCGGCTTCGAGCAGTGCCGCGGCGACCTGGTGATCACCCTCGACGCCGACCTGCAGAACCCGCCGGAGGAAATCCCGCGCCTGGTCGAGCAGGCCGCCAGGGGCTACGACGTGGTCGGCACGGTGCGCGGCAACCGCCAGGACTCGGCCCTGCGCCGCTGGCCGTCGAAGCTGATCAACCTGGCCGTGCAGCGCTCCACCGGCGTGGCCATGAGCGACTACGGCTGCATGCTGCGCGCCTACCGCCGCGGCATCGTCAAGGCGATGCTGGCCTGCCGCGAGCGCAGCACCTTCATCCCCATCCTGGCCAACAGCTTCGCCCGCCACACCAGCGAGATCGTGGTCGGCCACGCCGAGCGCGAGCACGGCGAGTCGAAGTACGGCTTCCTGCGCCTGGTCAACCTGATGTTCGACCTGGTCACCTGCATGACCACCAGCCCGCTGCGCCTGCTCAGCCTGGTCGGCGCCGGCATGGCCCTGGCCGGGACGGCCTTCGGCGTCCTGCTGCTGGCGCTGCGCCTGCTGTTCGGCGCGGCCTGGGCCGGCGACGGCCTGTTCGTGCTGTTCGCCATCCTCTTCCTGTTCAGCGGCGTGCAGTTGGTCGGCATGGGCCTGCTCGGCGAGTACCTGGGCCGCATGTACAACGACGTGCGCGCCCGCCCGCGCTTCTTCATCGAGCGCGTGGCGCGCGGCGCGGCCCTGCCCACCGCCAGCACCGCGTCGATCTCCCCTACCCCTGCCGTCGAGTCCCTAGCCCAATGAGCGCCAAGACCCTCGTATTCGCCTACCACGACATCGGCTGCGCCGGCATCGAAGCCCTGCTGGCCGCCGGCTACCAGATCGACGCGGTGTTCACCCACGCCGACGACGCGCGGGAAAACCGCTTCTTCGGCTCGGTGGCGCAGCTGTGCGCGCAGCGCGGCATCCCGGTGCACGCCCCGGAGGACGTCAACCATCCGCTGTGGATCGCGCGCATCCGCGAGCTGCAGCCGCAGTTCATCTTCTCGTTCTACTACCGCCACCTGCTCGGCGAGGAACTGCTGGCCTGCGCCCGCCGCGGCGCCTTCAACCTGCACGGCTCGCTGCTGCCGCGCTACCGCGGCCGCGCCCCGGCCAACTGGGTGCTGGTCAACGGCGAAAGCGAAACCGGCGTGACCCTCCACCGCATGGTCAAGCGCGCCGACGCCGGCGCCATCATCGCCCAGCAGCGCGTGGCCATCGACGCCGAAGACACCGCCCTGAGCCTGCACGGCAAGCTGCGCGAGGCCGCCGGCGAACTGCTCGGCCGGCTGTTGCCGGCGATGCTCGAAGGCGACTTCGTCGAGCGCGAGCAGGACGAAAGCCAGGCCAGCTACTTCGGCCGCCGCACCCCGGCCGACGGCCTGCTCGACTGGCGCCGCCCGGCCAGCGAGCTGCACAACCTGGTGCGCGCGGTGACGCAACCCTACCCCGGCGCCTTCGCCCCGGTGGGCGAGCGCAAGCTGATCGTCTGGCAGTCGAAGGTGGTGCCCGGCAACCAGGGCCGCCCGGCCGGCGCCGTGCTTGGCGTGGAACCGCTGCGCATCGCCTGCGGCGAAGACAGCCTGGAGATAGTAGCCGGCCAGCAGGGCGACGCCGGGCTGTTCCTCGCCGGCGCGCAACTGGCCCGCGAGATGGGCCTGGTGACCGGCTCGCGACTGCACGCGGTAGGCAAACCCCGGCGCAAGACGCGGGTGCTGATCCTCGGCGTCAACGGCTTCATCGGCAACCACCTCTCCGAGCGCCTGCTGCGCGACGGCAATTACGAGGTGTACGGCCTGGACATCGGCTCCGACGCCATCGAACGGCTGAAGAGCAACCCGGACTTCCACTTCGTCGAGGGCGACATCAGCATCCACACCGAGTGGATCGAGTACCACATCAAGAAGTGCGATGTGGTGCTGCCGCTGGTGGCCATCGCCACCCCCATCGAGTACACCCGCAACCCGCTGCGCGTGTTCGAGCTGGACTTCGAGGAAAACCTCAAGCTGGTGCGCTACTGCGTGAAGTACGGCAAGCGGGTGATCTTCCCGTCCACCTCCGAGGTGTACGGCATGTGCAGCGACGCCAGCTTCGACGAGGACAGCTCCAACCTGGTGGTGGGCCCGATCAACAAGCAGCGCTGGATCTACTCGGTGTCCAAGCAACTGCTCGACCGGGTGATCTGGGCCTACGGCCAGAAGGGCCTGCGCTTCACCCTGTTCCGACCGTTCAACTGGATGGGCCCGCGCCTGGACCGCCTGGACTCGGCGCGCATCGGCTCATCGCGAGCCATCACCCAACTGATCCTGCACCTGGTGGAAGGCACGCCGATCCGCCTGGTCGACGGCGGCGCGCAGAAGCGCTGCTTCACCGACGTGGACGACGGCATCGAGGCCCTGGCGCGCATCGTCGACAACGACGGCGGGCGCTGCGACGGGCAGATCGTCAACATCGGCAACCCGGACAACGAGGCGAGCATCCGCGAGCTGGGCGAGGAACTGCTGCGCCAGTTCGAGGCCCACCCGCTGCGCGCGCACTTCCCGCCCTTCGCCGGCTTCCGCGAGGTGGAGAGCCGCAGCTTCTACGGCGACGGCTACCAGGACGTGGCGCACCGCAAGCCGAGCATCGACAACGCCCGCCGCCTGCTGGACTGGGAACCGAAGGTGCACATGCGCGAGACCATCGCCAAGACCCTCGACTTCTTCCTGCGCGAGGCCATCGCCGAGCAGCAGCAGGCCGGCAAGCTGAGGGTCGCCAGCTGATGCAGGCCGGGCTGCGCATCGACGTCGACACCTACCGCGGCACCCGTGACGGCGTGCCGCGGCTGCTGGAGCTGCTCGACGAGGCCGGGGTGCAGGCGACCTTCTTCTTCAGCGTCGGCCCGGACAACATGGGCCGCCACCTGTGGCGCCTGGCGCGGCCGCGCTTCCTGTGGAAGATGCTGCGCTCCAAAGCCGCCAGCCTGTACGGCTGGGACATCCTCCTGGCCGGCACCGCCTGGCCCGGCCGGCCCATCGGCCGCGACCTCGGCCCCTTGATGCGGCGCACCCTGGCCGCCGGCCACGAGGTCGGCCTGCACGCCTGGGACCACCACGGCTGGCAGGCCAACGCCGGCCACTGGAGCGCCGAGCAATTGCACCGGCAGATCGCCCTGGGCGTGGACAGCCTCAGCGACATCCTCGGCCAGCGCGTGGACTGCTCGGCGGTGGCCGGCTGGCGCGCCGACGAGCGCACCGTGCAGGCCAAGGAGGCCTTCGGTTTCCGCTACAACAGCGACTGCCGCGGCGCCTCGCCGTTCCGCCCGCGCCTGGCCGACGGCCGCCCGGGCACCCCGCAGGTGCCGGTGGACCTGCCGACCTTCGACGAGGTGGTGGGCCCGGACCTTTCCGCCGGCGCTTTCAACGACTTCATCATGGCCCGTTTCCGCCCGCGGGCGCTGAACGTCTACACCGTGCACGCCGAAGTGGAAGGCATCGTCATGGCCGACGCCTTCCGCACGCTGCTGGGCCATGCCCGCGAGGGCGGCATCCGCTTCCGCCCCCTCGGCCAGTTGCTGCCGGCCGACCCGGCGACGCTGCCGCTGGGCGAGCTGCGCCGCGGCAGCCTGGCGGGCCGCGAAGGCTGGCTGGGCGTGCAGCGATGAACCGGCGCTATAGCTTGCTGGCCGGGGCCGTGCTGGTCCTGTTCTTCCTCGTGCCGCTGGGCCTGCACGGCCTGTGGATACCCGACGAAGCGCGCTACGCGCAGGTCGCCCAGGACATGCTGCATGGCGGCGACTGGGTAGCGCCGCACTTCCTCGGCCTGCGCTACTTCGAGAAGCCCATCGCCGGCTACTGGCTGGTCGCCCTCGGCCAGGCGGCGTTCGGCGAGAACCTGTTCGGCGTGCGCTTCGCCTCGGTGCTGGTCAGCGCCTGCAGCACCCTGCTGGTCTGGCTGCTGGGCCGGCGGCTGTGGCCGCAGCCGGGCCGGGCGTGGATGGCCGCGCTGCTCTACGCCAGCTTCGCGTTGATCGCCGGGCAGGCCGGCTACGCCAACCTCGACCCGCAATTCACCCTGTGGGTGAACCTGAGCCTGTTCGCCCTGTGGTTCGCCTTCGAGGCCACCTCGCCCCGTGCCCGCCTCGGCGCCTGGGTGGCCCTGGGCGCGGCCTGCGCCATGGGCTTCATGACCAAGGGCTTCCTCGCCGGCCTGCTGCCGGTGCTGGTGGCGCTGCCCTACGCGCTGTGGCGCCGGCGCCTGGGCGAACTCTTCCTGCTCGGCCCGCTGGCGCTGCTGGTGGCGCTGCTGGCCAGCCTGCCCTGGGTGCTGGCGGTGCACCTGCGTGAGCCGGACTTCTGGCATTTCTTCTTCTGGCACGAGCACATCCAGCGCTTCGCCGGCAGCGACGCCCAGCACGCGCGGCCGTTCTGGTTCTTCGTGCCGCTGCTGTTCGCCTGCGCGGCGCCCTGGACGCTGCTGGTCCCCGCCGCCTTCCAGCGCGGCTGGCAGGCGCGCCGCGCGCCCCACGCGGTGTTCCTGCTGCTGTGGTTCGCCATGCCCTTTCTGTTCTTCAGCCTGGCCAGGGGCAAGCTGCCGACCTACATCATGCCCTGCTTCGCGCCCCTGGCCCTGCTGATGGCCGATGCCCTGGCCGGCGCCCTGGAGAGCGGGCGCCTGCGGGCGCTGCGCCTGAACGGCGCGCTGAACCTGCTGCTGGGCCTGCTCGGCCTGGCCGCCCTGGCATTCCTGCAGGCGAAGAAGGCGCTGTACCACCAGCAACTGCCGAGCCTGCTGCTGATAGGCCTGGTCTGCGCCCTCTGGGCCCTGTGCGGCGCCCTGCAATGGCTGCGCCCGCAGCAGCTGTGGGCCGCCCCGGCGCTGGCCGCCTGGCTGCTGGTGGCCGCGGCGCCGGCGGCGCTGCCCGAGCGCATGGTCAACAGCAAGATGCCCGACCAGTTCATCGCCCAGCACCTGGAGGAGCTGGCCGGCGCCCGCACCCTGCTGAGCAACGACCTGGGCGGCGCCTCGGCGCTGGCCTGGCGCACCGGGCGCAGCGAGGTGTTCCTGCTCAACACCGAGGGCGAGCTCAAGTACGGCCTCGGCTACCCCGACGCCCGGGGCCGCTCGCTGAGCCTGGAAGGCTTCCCCGCCTGGCTCGCCGATGCGCGCCGCAAGGGCCCGGTGGGCGTGATCCTGCGCATCAACAGCCCCGGTGACGAAGCCGAGCTGGCGCTGATGCCGCGGGATGTCACCAGCTACCGGAAAAACCACCTGGTCTTCCTGCTGATCCCGCAGGCCGCGCCATGACCGCCGTGCTGCTCGCCGCCGTGTGCCTGCTCACCTGCCTCGGCCAGGTGGCGCAGAAGCTCGCCGTGGACGGCTGGGGCGAACGCAGCCTCGGCCTTGCGGGCAAGCTGCTGTCGCCCTGGCTGCTGCTGGCCGTGGCCTGCCTGGGCGCCGCCCTGCTGCTCTGGCTGCTGCTGTTGCAGCACCTGCCGGTGGGCCTGGCCTACCCGATGCTGAGCCTGAACTTCGTGCTGGTCACCCTGGCCGCGCGCCTGCTCTTCGGCGAAAGCGTCGAGGCGCGCCACTGGCTGGGCATCCTGCTGATCGGCGCCGGCGTGGCGCTGCTGGGGGCGCAGGCATGAGCCGCGTCACCGGCTTCGCCCTGGCGCTGGGCAGCGTGGCGCTGGTCAGTGGCGCCCAGTTGGGCATGCGTTGGGCCATGGTGCGCCTGCCCGGGCCGGCGCAGTGGCTGCAAGCGCTGAGCACCTACCACCTGCCGCTGCTGGGCGTGCTCGCCGCCGCCGTGCTGGCCTACGCGCTGTCGCTGCTGTGCTGGCTGGGCGCCCTGCGCCACCTGCCGCTGGGCCGCGCCTATTCGCTGCTGAGCATCAGCTACGCCCTGGTCTACCTTGGCGCCGCCGCGCTGCCCGGCTTCGGCGAAGCGCTGAACACCCGCGGCGCCCTTGGCGTGGCCCTGGTGATCGCCGGCGTGCTGACCATCAACGCGCCGCGCGGCAAAAGAACCGTAACGAAGCACCGGCATGCTGAATCCAGCCAGGGCGGCAGCACGGCGGTGCGCTCGAATCACCCGTAACCACCAGGGACACAACCATGAAAATCAGCGTATTCGGGATCGGCTACGTCGGCCTGGTGCAGGCCGCGGTCATGGCCGAAGTGGGCCACGACGTGGTCTGCATGGACATCGACCAGGCCAAGGTGGCCAAGCTGCAGCGCGGCCAGGTGAGCATCTACGAACCCGGCCTGGCCGAGCTGGTGAAGGAGAACCTGGAAGCCGGCCGCCTGCGCTTCACCAGCGAGGTGGAAGTGGCCGCGGCCCACGGCCTGGTGCAGTTCATCGCCGTGGGCACGCCGCCGCGCGCCGACGGCTCGGCCGACCTCGGCGCGGTGTTCGCGGTGGCCGAGGGCATCGCCCTGCACCGCAAGGCGCCGGTGGTGATCGTCGAGAAATCCACGGTGCCGGTGGGCACCGGCGACCTGGTCAAGGCGCACATCCACAAGGTGCTGAGCCAGCATGGCCGCAGCCTGGACTTCGATATCGTGTCCAACCCGGAATTCCTCAAGGAAGGCTCGGCCCTGGCCGACTGCCGCCGCCCCGACCGCATCGTCATCGGCTGCGAGCGGCCCGAGGTGCTGGACGTGATGCGCGAGATCTACGAGCCGTTCAACCGCAACCACGACCGCATCCTGTGCATGAACCTGCGCAGCGCGGAGCTGACCAAGTACGCCGCCAACTGCATGCTCGCCACCAAGATCAGCTTCATCAACCAGATCGCCGAGCTGGCCGAGCACCTGGGCGCCGACATCGAGGCGGTGCGCCAGGGCATGGGCGCCGACCCACGCATCGGCTACCACTTCATTTACCCCGGCTGCGGCTACGGCGGCTCCTGCTTCCCCAAGGACGTCCAGGCGCTGATCCACAGCGCGGACGACGCCAATTGCTCCAGCGACCTGCTGCGCGCGGTGGAGGCCATCAACCAGCGCCAGAAGCACAAGCTGTTCGAGCGCATCGCCGCCTACTTCGGCGGCAACCTCAAGGGCCGCACCTTCGCCCTCTGGGGCCTGTCGTTCAAGCCCAACACCGACGACATGCGCGACGCCCCCAGCCGCGCCCTGATGGAGGCGCTGTGGGCGGCCGGGGCCAAGGTCCGCGCCTTCGACCCCGAAGCCATGCCCGAGGCCCAGCGCCTGTACGGCCATGATGAACGCCTGACACTGATGGGCACCCCGGAAGCTGCGCTGGGCGGCGCCGATGCCCTGGTGATCTGCACCGAGTGGCAGCAGTTCAAGGCCCCGGACTTCGAGCTGCTGGCCAGCCGCCTGAAGGCGCCGGTGATCTTCGATGGGCGCAACCTCTACGATCCGGAGCGGATGGCGCGCTATGGCTTCGAATACTTCGCCATGGGCCGGGGGGACTCGCACCGCCTGCCGGTGCCGGCGCAGGAGCAGCCGTTGCGGCGGAGTGCCTGAGGGCTGCTCTTCGCAGGAGCGAGCTTGCTCGCGAACCGTGTCTGCCGGCGGGGGCTGGTGTTCATCCCGAAGAGCGCCCTCTCCCTAACCCTCTCCCTGAAGGGAGAGGGGACCGTTGGGCAGGAGCTGGTGTTCCTGAGTCAGCCGGCTAGCACGGTGACTACCGGCTGAAACCAGGCCTTCTCTTGGCACGGACAAGCTCCCTCTCCCTTCAGGGAGAGGGCTGGGGAGAGGGAGCGGAGTCAATCCAACGTACCAGCGCCGCCGGGAAACACGGTTCGCGAGCAAGCTCGCTCCTACGAAAATCAATCCCCATCCAGCCCCTACGCAGGACGGCACCACCGTAGGAGCGGACTCCGTCCGCAATTGAACACCCAACCTATGCCCGCCCCGGCACCCCCACCATCCCCTGCACCTCATCCCGCTTGAGCACCGCATAAATCACCCCCGTCACCACACTCCCCACGACGATCGCCAGCAGATACGCCAGCGCATGGTTCATCGCATTGGGAATCAGCAACACGAACAACCCGCCATGGGGCGCCAGCAGCTTGCAGCCGAAGTACATCGACAGCGCCCCGGTCAGCGCGCCGCCCACCACGCTCGCCGGCAGCACCCGCAGTGGGTCCTTGGCGGCGAAGGGGATGGCGCCCTCGGAGATGAAGCACAGGCCCAGCACCAGCGCCGCCTTGCCGGCTTCGCGCTCGCTCTGGGCGAACTTGCGCCGGGCCAGCAGGGTGGCGAGGCCCATGCCGATTGGCGGCACCATGCCGGCGGCCATGGTCGCCGCCATGGGCGCGTAGCTCTGCGAGGCCAGCAGGCCCACGGAGAAGGCGTAGGCGGCCTTGTTGATCGGCCCGCCGAGGTCGACGCACATCATGCCGCCGAGCAGCAGGCCGAGGAGGATGGCGTTGGCCGTGCCCATGCCGGCCAGGAAGTCGGTGAGCGCGCTCATCAGCCCGGCCACCGGCTGGCCCACCACATAGATCATCACCAGCCCGGTGAACAGGCTGCACAGCAGCGGGATCAGCAGGATCGGCTTGAGCGCCTCCAGGCTCTGCGGCAGCTTCAGCCACTGGCTCACCGCGCGCGCCGAGTAGCCGGCCAGCAGGCCCGCCACTATGCCGCCGAGGAAGCCGGCGCCCAGGCTGCTGGCCAGCAGGCCGCCGATCATCCCCGGCGCCAGGCCCGGGCGGTCGGCGATGGACCAGGCGATGTAGCCGGCGAGCATCGGCACCATCAGCTTGAAGGCGCTTTCGCCGCCGATCTGCATCAGCGCCGCGGCCAGGGTGCCCGGCTCCTTGAACGCCTGGATGCCGAACACGAAGGACAGCGCGATCAGCAAGCCGCCGGCCACCACCATCGGCAGCATGAACGACACGCCGGTCAGCAGGTGCTTGTACAACCCGCGCGCCTCGCCCTTGCCCGGCTTCTGCGCAGCGGCGGCGACGGCGCTTTCCGTGGCGCCTTCCTCCAGGGCCTTGCGCAAGGTCGCTTCGGGCTGCTTCAGCGCCACGCCGGTGCCGCAGCGGAAGATGCGCTTGCCGGCGAAGCGCTCGGCGTTCACCTCGATGTCGGCCGCCAGCAGCACCACGTCGGCGGCGGCTATGTCCTCGGCCGACAGCGGATTGCGCGCGCCCACCGAGCCCTGGGTTTCCACCCGCAGTTGCCAGCCCAGGCGCCCGGCGGCCTGCTGCAGCGCCTCGGCGGCCATGAAGGTGTGCGCCACGCCTGTGGGGCAGGCGGTCACCGCCACTACCCGCACCGCCTTGGCCTGCGGTTCAGCGTTGCCTTGCCAGGGCTGCGCCTCGGCGGCGGCACGTTGCAGGAAGGCCGCGGGCTCGGCCAGGGCCTCGGCCGGGCGTGCCTGGAACAGCGGCTTGCCGGCGAAGCGGGACAAGTCCAGCGGCTGGCTGCTGACCACCAGCACCAGGTCGGCGGCGCCGAGCTGTTCGGCGCTCAGGCGCTGCTCGGGGCGCTGCGGCTCGTTGCTCTCGACGCACACCGACCAGCCCAGGCGTTCGGCGGCGGCGCGCAGCAGGCGCGCGCTGAGCAGGCTGGTGACCTGGCCGTTGGGGCAGGCAGTGATCAGGGCAAGGTTCATCGTCATACCTCTTGTCATGGCTCCGCCCGGCGCTGCGGGCGGGCGGATCAATCCAGCGCGCGCACCGCCACCTGCGCCTGCAGGCGGGCCAGGCGCTCGCGGTCGGCGATGCCGAAGTCGAACTGGGTCACGGCCAGGGCGGCCACCGCGGTGGCCTGGCGCAGCACCTGCGCGGCGGGCCGGCCGGCGAGCAGGCCGTCGACCATCGCCGCCAGCAGCGAGTCGCCGGCGCCCACGGTGCTGGCCACCTCGACCTTCGGCGGCGTCGCCTGCCACAGCCCATCCGGGCCGTACCAGCGCACGCCCTCGGCGCCCTCGGAGAGCACCAGGTGCTCGATGCCGCCAGCGCGCAGGGCGCGGGCCTGGGCGTCGACGCCGCCCTCGCCCGCCGGGCCGCAGGCCTCGGCCAGTTCCTCGGCGTTCGGCTTGACCAGCCAGGGCCTGGCCGCCAGCCCCTGGCGCAGGGCCTCGCCGCTGCTGTCCAGGGCCACGCGCAGGCCCAGGCGCTTCAGGCGCAACAGCAGTTCATGCAGCCACTGCGGCTGCACGCCGCGCGGCAGGCTGCCGGCCACCACCACCAGGTCCTGATCGGCGACCAGTTCGTCCAAACCGTCCAGCAGGCGCCGCTGGGCCTCGGCATCCACTTCCAGGCCGGGGCCGTTGAGGTCGGTGATGCGCCCGCTGCGTTCGGCCAGCTTGATGTTGCTGCGCGTCTCGCCCGGCACCCGGACGAAGGCATCGCGGAAGCCGCGGCGGCGAAACAGCGCGTCGAAAGCCTCCGCGTTGTCGGCACCGAGGAAGCCGCCCACGCTCAGCTCATGGCCAAGGTCGGCGAGCACTTGGGCGACGTTCAGGCCCTTGCCGGCGGCCTGGGCCAGCACCGCCTCGCTGCGGTTCACCGCGCCCAGTTCCAGGCTCGGCAGGCGCACGGTGAGGTCCAGCGCCGGGTTCAGGGTGAGGGTGAGGATGCGGGCCATCAGCGCGCCTCCCCCAGGGCCCGCGCCACCAGGGCGCGGACCTCCGCCGCCGAGGCCAGGCCGAGGGCGGCGCCGGCCAGTTCGCGGGCCTGGCCCAGGTCCAGCTCGCGCACGCCCTGCTTCACCAGCGGGATGCTGCGCGCGGACACGCTCAGCTCGTCCACCGCCAGCCCCAGCAGGACCGGCAGCGCCTGGGCGTCGGCGGCCAGCTCGCCGCACACGCCCACCCACTTGCCGTGGGCATGGGCGGCGCGCACGGTCATGTCGATCAGTTGCAGCACCGCCGGGTGCAGGCCGTCGGCCTGGGCGGACAGCGTCGGGTGGCCGCGGTCGATGGCCAGGGCGTACTGCGTCAGGTCGTTGGTGCCGACGCTGAAGAAGTCCACCTCGCGCGCCAGCACCGGCGCCAGCAGCGCCGCCGAGGGCACCTCGACCATGATGCCCAGCTGCAGGTCGGCACAGTCGTATTCCTCGCGCAGGGCCAGCGCCAGGTCGCGCGCCCGGCGCCATTCCTCGACCTGGCCGACCATCGGGAACATGATCCGCAGCGCCCGTCCGGCGGCGGCCTGCAGCAGGGCGCGCAGTTGCGTCTCGAAGATCTGCGGGCGCTGCAGCGTCAGGCGGATGCCACGCACGCCCAGGTAGGGGTTGGCCTCGGCCGGGATCGGCCAGTACGGCAGCGGCTTGTCGCCGCCCACGTCGAGGGTGCGCACCACCAGCGGGCGGCCGTCGAGGGCGTCGAGCACACGGCGGTACTCGGCTTCCTGGGCCGCCAGGTCCGGCGCGCGCGGGCTGTCGAGGAAGACGAACTCGCTGCGCAGCAGGCCCACGCCTTCGGCGCCCAGTTCCACGGCCTGGGCGGCGCCGGCGCTGTCGCCGAGGTTGGCACAGACTTCCACCGCATGGCCGTCGCGGGTGCGCGCCGGTTCATGCCGGCGCGCCTCGGCCAGGGCCTGGCGGCGCTGGTGTTCCTCACGCTGGCGCAGGGCCTGTTCCAGCACCTCGTCCGCAGGCGCCACCACGAAGCGGCCGCGCTCGCCGTCGAGCAGCAGCGGCGTGCCCGGCGGCAGCGCCAACAGGCCTTCGCCGGCGCCGACCAGGGCAGGAATGCCCAGGGCGCGGGCGATGATGGCGCTGTGCGAAGTGGCGCCGCCGCGCACGGTGAGGATGCCGGCCACGCGCTCGGGGTCCAGGCGCGCCACGTCGGAAGGCCCGACCTCGTCCATCACCAGGATGTACGGCTGCGCCGGCTCGGCGGCCAGGCTCACCCCGCACAGGCGCGCCAGCACCCGGCGGCCGAGGTCGCGTAGGTCCGCCGCGCGCTCGGCGAGCAGGGCGTCACCGAGGGCCTCCTGCTGGCTGGCGGCCCGTTCGATCACCGCGTGCCAGGCCGCTTCGGCGCTGGCGCCGTCGGCCAGTTGCACAGCCACCTCGGCACCCAGTTCGGGGTCGTCGAGCAGGGCCTGGTGGGTGACGAAGATATCGCGCACCGCCTTGCTCCGGCTGTGCGCCACCAGGGCCTCGATCTCCGTGGCGATGGCGGCCTTGGCCTCGGCCAGGCGCTGCGCCTCGATCTCGGGGGACTCGCCGCGGGCGGGGTAGTGGAATTTCGGCTCCACCTGCAGGTGCGCCGGGCCGCTGGCGATGCCCGGGGCGGCGGCGATGGCGTCCAGCCACTCGCCCCGGACCAGTTCGGGCAAGGGCGCTTCCGGCTCGGCCGGCGCCTCGGGTTCCACAGGTGCGTCCGCCAGCGGCAGGACTTCCTCGCCCAGGCCCTGCTCCACTGCCTCGCGCAGGGCCGGCAGCGCCGCCTCGGCGATCGCCGGCTCGGCGAAGAACTCCAGCACCTGGCCACGCCGCGCGCCCAGGCTGAGCAGCTTGCTCAGGCTGCGGATGGACACCGGCGCAGCCTCGCTGTCGGCGATGCGCACGCGGATTTCGCCGTCGAAGTCGCGGGCCATCTGCATCAGCACCTGCGACGGCCGCGCATGCAGGCCATGGGGGTTGGCCAGGGGCACGCGCAGGCTCGGCCAGTCCACCGGCAGCTCGCCGCCCAGGGCCTCCAGCACGGCGCGCACCGAAGTCGCACGGGTCAGTTCGGCGCCGCGGCCGTCCACCAGCAGGTCGCACAGGCGCTCCAGCACAGTTCGCGCCGCATCGCCACGCTCGGCCAGGCAGAACAGCCCGCGCAGGGGCTGGCCGGCGTGCTGCAGCTCGCGTTGCGGGGTGACGAAGGCCAGGCCGGGCCGGCTGACCTTCTCGCCGCCGCCCAGCCACCACAGGCCCTCACCCAGCGGCAGCGCCTCGCCCTGCTGCAGCGCGGCGAGGAAGCCGCTCTCCACGCAGCCGGCGGCCTTGAGCCGGCGCGCGGCGAGCAGCAGCAGTTCGTCGAAGTCTTCGGCGCCCTGCCCCAGCGCCACCAGTTGCGCGTCCAGGGCCAGGGCTTGCGGGGCGCCGCTCAGGGCCTTCAGCAGTTGCTCGGCATCCTGCGCCTCGCGCAGCGCCGCGCCGGTGTCGCCCTCGCCCAGGGCGCGGGTCAGCAGTTGCAGCAGGTTCAGGTGCTCGTCCGAACGCGCGGCGATGCCAGTGGCCAGGTAGACGATCTGCCCGTCGCCCCAGTCCACCCCTTCGGGAAAGTGCAGCAGGCGCACGCCGGTGCGGCGCACGAGGTCGCGGGTCTGCGGGGTGCCATGGGGGATGGCGATGCCCTGGCCGAGGTAGGTGGAGCCCTGGGCCTCGCGGGCCTTGAGCCCGGCGAGGTAGCCCGGCTCGACCAGGCCGTCGGCCTCCAGGGCCTGGCAGAGCAGTTCGAGGGCGGCCGGCTTGTCCGCGGCCCGCTGTTGCATGCGGACCTGTTGCGCGGTCAGTTCGAGCACATCGTTCTCCTCAGCGGCTGGCCCGGGAGCAAGGCCGGGCTGCCGAAACGGGGCGGTTATCCGCTTGTCGGGGTGAACAGCGAGGCTGTCCCTGGTGACCAGCATAGTGGCCGCAGGCAGGGGGACAGCTTTTGCTGAATCGTTTCACCTATTGAGACTGGCACGTTACCCGATAATGCGTGATCCTTGGAAGCCTCCAGTTGTCAGTCAGCAGTGCCGGGGTATGTGTTGAAACTCAGTGATATCGCCCGTCTGGCCGGGGTCTCGGTGACCACGGCCAGCTACGTCATCAACGGCAAGGCCGTGCAGCGGCGCATCAGCGCGGCCACCGTGGAGCGCGTGCGCGCGGTGATCGAGGCCCACGGCTACCACCCCGACCAGCAGGCCGCCAGCCTGCGCCGCGGGCAGACGCGCACCCTCGGCTTCATCCTCCCGGACCTGGAGAACCCCAGCTACGCGCGCATCGCCAAGCTGCTGGAACAGGGCGCCCGCGCCCGCGGCTACCAGTTGCTGATCGCCTGCTCCGACGACGAACCGGAAAGCGAGCGCCAGGCCCTGAACCTGTTCCGCGCGCGGCGCTGCGACGCCCTGGTGGTGGCCAGCTGCCTGCCGGCCGACGACGACAGCCACCAGCTATTGCTGGACAAGGGCGTGCCGGTGATCGCCATCGACCGCCAGTTGGACCCGCAGCGCTTCTGCTCGGTGGTCAGCGACGACCGCGACGCCGCCCAGCGCCTCACCGCCACCCTGCTGCAGCCCGCGCCGCGGCACATCGCCCTGCTCGGCGCGCGCCCGGAGCTGATCATCAGCCAGGAGCGCAGCGCCGGTTTCGAACAGACCCTGCAGGGCTTTGGCGGCGAGCGCTTCATCGAACAGGGCGCCAGCTTCAGCCGCGAGTGCGGCCGCCAGTTGATGGAAGGCCTGCTGCAGCGCCTGGGCTACCTGCCGGACGCGCTGATCACCACTTCCTACGTGCTGCTCGAAGGCGTGTTCGACGTGTTCCAGGCGCTGCCGGGCGGCTGGCCGCGCGACCTGCGCCTGGGCACCTTCGGCGACACCCAGTTGCTCGACTTCGTGCCGCTGAAGGTCAACGCCATCTCCCAGCAGCACGCGCTTATCGCCGCCCGCGCGCTGGAGCTGGCCCTGGAGGCCGTGGAACACGAGCACTACCAGCCCGGCGTGCACCCCATCCCGCGCACCCTCAAGCTGCGCGCCGGGTGACCGCCATGCGCCTGGTCGACACCCACAACCACATCGACTTCCCGGACTTCGACGCCGACCGCGCCGCCCTGCTGCAACGCTGCGCCAGGCTCGGCGTGGAGCGCCAGGTGCTGCTGGGGGTGTTCCGCGAGAACTGGGAGCGGGTGCTGCGACTGGCCGAAGAAAACGACGCCCTCTACGCTGCCCTGGGCCTGCACCCGATCTACCTGGCGCAGCACCGCCCCGAACACCTGCGCGACCTGCGCGAGCACCTGCAGCGCCTGGCCGGCCACCCGAAGCTGTGCGCGGTGGGCGAGATCGGCCTGGACTACTACCTCGAGGACCTGAACCGCGAGGCGCAGCAGGCGCTGTTCGAGGAACAGCTGCGCATCGCCATCGACTGCGAACTGCCGGTGCTGCTCCACGTGCGCCGCGCCCACGCCGCGACGATCGCCACCCTCAAGCGCTTCCGCCCGCCGCGCCGCGGCATCGTCCACGCCTTCGCCGGCAGCCGCGAGGAAGCCCGCGAGTACATCAGGCTGGGCTTCCGCCTGGGCCTGGGCGGCGCGCCCACCTGGCCCCAGGCCAACCGCCTGCGCAAGACGGTGGCGGAACTGCCGCTGGAGTCGATAGTGCTGGAGACCGACGCCCCGGACATGGCCCCGGCGATGTTCCCCGGCCAGCGCAACAGCCCGGAGCATCTGCCGGCGATCTGCGAGGCGCTGGCGGAGCTGCGGGGGGTGAATGCGGAGGAGTTGGCGGAGGCCAGTACGCGGAATGCTATGGATGTGTTTGGTTGGGGCTTGGGTAACTAGAGCGGCGGCAGGTTCGGCCCCGGAGCTGTGTTGAGGCCCGCAACCCTCTCCCCAGCCCTCTCCCTAAAGGGAGAGGGGGCTTGTCCGTGCCAGCTGCAAGCATGGCATCAGCCGGAGACTCCAGTGTTCCCGGCTGACTCCGTACTACCCGTTTCTGCCCAACGGTCCCCTCTCCCTTCAGGGAGAGGGCGCTCTTCGACTGGACACCAAGCGCCAGACCTCTTCGCGAGCAAGCTCGCTCCTACGACAAACACTCTCTTCCACCGACAACCCGGCACCCGCGAGACGGGGAAGCATCCTTGCGCTCGCGCGGATGCCGGGCTGCTGGTGAACCCCCTTAGACCCTGAAGGCACCGATCAGCCGCTTCAGCTCCACCACCTGTTCGGACAGCTCGCGGCTGGCGCGCTCGGTCTCGTTGGCGCCCAGGGCGGTGCGCTCGCCGGCCTGGTTGATCTGCACGATGTTCTGGTCGATGTCGTGGGCCACCGTGGTCTGCTGCTCGGCAGCCGCGGCGATCTGCTGGTTCTGGTCGACGATCATGCCCACCGCGCCGAGGATGTTGTCCAGCGCCTGCTGCACCTGCGCCGACTGGCTGACGGTGCCGTCGGCGGTCTGGTGGCTGCTACCCATGGCCTTCACCGCAGCGCCCACGCCACTCTGCAGGCGCGAGATCATCTGCTCGATCTCCTCGGTGGACTGCTGGGTGCGCTTGGCCAGGGTGCGCACCTCGTCGGCCACCACCGCGAAGCCCCTGCCCTGCTCGCCGGCCCGCGCCGCCTCGATGGCGGCGTTGAGCGCCAGCAGGTTGGTCTGCTCGGCGATGCCCTTGATCACGTCCAGCACGCGGCTGATGGAGGCGCTGTCGGCGGCCAGCTGGTTGATCACTTCCACCGACTGGTCGATCTCCGCGGCCAGGCGCTGGATGCTGCCCACCTGGGATTCCACCAGGTCGCGGCCGCTGACCGTCTCCTGGTTCACGCTCTGCGCGCTGCCCACCGCGGCGGCGGCGCTGCGCGCCACTTCCTGGGCCGTGGCGGCCATCTGGTTCATCGCCGTGGCCACCTGCTCGATCCGGTCGCGCTGGCCGGCCACCGCCTGGTTGCTCTGCGCCGACACCACTTCCACGCGGCCGGTCTGCCGTTCCACCTCGGCCACGGTGCGGCCCACCTGCTCGATCAGGTCGTGCACGCGGCGCACCGTCTCGTTGAAGGCCTGGCCCAGCTCGCCCAGTTCGTCGCGGCTCTGCGCCTGGTAGTTGACCGTCATGTCGCCGGCGGCGACGCGCTCCATCATCGCGCCCAGGCTCTTGAGCGTGGAGCGGGTGGACACGTAGAAACCGCCGTAGAGGTAGACGATGGCGAGGAACACCACCAGCAGCGCCACCACCAGCAGGACCATCTGCGCCTGCTTGCCGGTCAGGCGTTGCTCCAGCTGGCCGCCGAGGTAGCCGAGCACCTTGTCGTTGAGCTGGTAGGTCTTGTCCATGCCCTGGCTGACCTGGTCGTAGAACTGCGCCCAGGGCAGGTCGAGGGAGTCGGCCATCACCACCTTGTCCTCGATCAGCTTGCCCAGGCTCTTGAGCGTCTCGCGGCTGGCCTCGGCCTCGCCGGCCAGCGCCTGCTGCGCCGCGCTGCTGGCGCCCAGGGCCTCCTGCAGCTTCAGGGCGTATTCGGCGTGGAGCTTCTCCAGGTCCTGCAGCAGGTCGTCGAGCTTGCCGCTGGTGGAGGAATTGAGGAACCCCTGGCCCAGCGCCGCGGTGCCCAGCACGCGGCCGCGGCTGATGGTCTCGGTGACCGCCGGGGTGACGCTGCTGATCAGGTCGGCCATCTGCCGCACTTCGGCGCTGTCGTCCTGGCTCAGCCCGGACTGCGTGGCCAGCAGCTTGTTGAAGATCTGCACGTTGCTCAGCAGGCGCATGGCCATGCCGGCCTTGCTCTGCATCGAGCCTTCGGTCTCCACGGCCTTGAGGGCGGCGAGCAGTTCGTCGCGCTTGGCGGTGAAGGCGGCCACCTGCTCGCTGTCCCGCGCCACCGGCTGCAGCGCCGAAAGCGCCGCATGCAGGCGCTGCTGCAGCTGGCCGATGCGGCTGTCCAGGTCGCCGGTGGTGCGCGTCTGGCCGATGCCGATGTTGATCTGCAGGAGGTCGTTGTAGGCCTCGACGTCGCGGCGGATCTGCATGCCCGAGGCGATCAGCTGCAGGCTCTGCAGCTCGGCGCGGGTGCTGACGAACTGGCGGTAGGAATCACGCACCAGGTAGAAGTTGGTCACCAGCATCGGCAGGAAGAAGAGCACGCTGATGAGGCTGAACTTCATGCCGAAGCTCAGGCGGTTCATCAGTGCGATAGCTGGATAGAGCACGGTCTTCACGTAAGACGTCTCCTGTTCCCGTTGTTGTTCTTGTGTGGGATGGCCGAGGCGGGCTATGAGCCCGCGCTTGGCGCAGGCTCCTGTGTACCCGATATCGGCGGGACGTTCTGTAACTTAAGGTTAAAACGCCATCAGTGGCGACGTGCGGTACTCAGAGGAAAATCGCGCACAGAGCGAAGGCCGCGTACCAGAGCACCGCCGTGCGCACCAGCAGTTGCCAGAGCGCATCCAGGCTGGCCACCCCGGCCGGGCCGGGAGTGGCGTCGCACAGGTCCTCGCCGACGCAGGCGGCCTGGGCCAGCAGGCGCGCCGCCGGGTAGTCCCAGGCCAGCAGGTGGTGCAGCAGCACCCGGGCCACGGCGACGAAGTTGCCGACGAAGGCGAAGCTCAGCGCCAGGGCCCGCGCCGGCAGCCAGTCGAAGGCGTGGCGCAGCAGCGCGGCCCGCTCGCCCAGGCCCGAGCCCCGGCCCAGGTGCACCTCGGTCAGCGACAGCAGGCGATAGGCCAGGGCCGCCGCCGGGCCCAGCAGGGCGTACCAGAAGATCACCGCGAAGAAGCCCTGGAAGGCCTGCCACACCAGCATGCCCTGGACCTGGGCGAACAGCTCGGCATCGGAATCGGCCTGCACGCCCAGGTCGCGCTCGGCGACGTGGTAGGCGCCCTGCAGGTCCTCGCGGCGCCAGGCGTCGCGGAACGGCCCCATGGCCTGGTGCACGTCGCCGCGGCCCAGGCTCCAGATCAGCACCAGCAGGTGCACCGGCAGCGCCAGCAGGCCGTAGGCCAGCGGCTGCAGCAAGGTCAGGACCAGCGCCAGCACCAGCAAGGGCCCGAGCAGGGCCACCAGCAGCGCCAGCCAGGGCCGCGCCGCCACGCCCGGCAGCCCCTGCACCAGGCCCAGCCAGGCGAGCCAGGGGCCATCCTTCTGCAGGCGCGCGCGCCAGCCGGAGAACTTCTCTACCAGCAGGGCCAGCAGCAGTACCAGGAAACTCATGTCGACTCCTTGCAGAGGGCGGCGAGGAAACGCTGCCAGTCGAAAGCCGGGCCGGGGTCGGTCTTGCGCCCCGGGGCGATGTCGCTGTGGCCCTGGATGCGCTCAGGGGTGATGGCCGGGTAAGCCCGCAGCAGCTGCCGGCCCAGCTCCGCCAGGGCGGCATATTGCGCATCGCTGTAGGGCTCATCGTCGGTGCCTTCCAGCTCGATGCCGATGGAGAAGTCGTTGCAGTTCTCCCGGCCGTCGAAGCGCGACACGCCGGCATGCCAGGCGCGGTCGTTGCAGGAGACGAACTGGAACACGCTGCCATCGCGCTCGATGAGGAAGTGCGCGGACACCGTCATCTGCGCGATGTCGGCGAAATAGGGGTGCTCGTCGGCATCCAGGCGGTTCTGGAAGAAGCACTGCACCTTGCCGGTGCCGAACTGCCCGGGCGGCAGGCTGATGTTGTGGATCACCAGCAGGGAGACCACCTCCCCCTCCGGGCGGGCATTGAAATTGGGCGAAGGACAGTGGCTGACGCCCTGGCACCAGCCGCTGCGGGGATCGAACTGCATAGGGGCTCCTTGATTGGGCCCACTCTAAAGCAGCTGGCGGCGGAAGAGAACGGCCGCTGCGGTGCGGGAGCGAGAGTCTTGCCGCGCTCTTCGCAGGATGGGTTGAGCTTGCGAAACCCATGCGGCCGCGCTGATGGGTATCGCTTCGCTCAACGCCATCCTACGAGGGTGCTGCTTGTGTCATTGCAGGGCTCCATCCGCTAGCTTGCTTGCGAATGGCGTTTCCCGGCAGCTGCAGCGTTTTGGGTTGACTCCGTTCCCTCACCCCAGCCCTCTCCCAGGGGGAGAGGGGGCTTGCCCGTGCCGAGAGAAGGCCTGGTCTCAGCCGGTAGTCACCGTGCTAGCCGGCTGACTCAGGAACACCAGCGTCTGCCGAACAGCCCCCTCTCCCAGAGGGAGAGGGGGCTTGTCCGTGCCGAGAGAAGGCCTGGTCTCAGCCGGTAGCCGCCGTGCCAGCCGGCTGACTCAGGAACACCAGCGTCTGCCGAACAGCCCCCTCTCCCAGAGGGAGAGGGGGCTTGTCCGTGCCGAGAGAAGGCCTGGCCTCAGCCGGTAGCCGCCGTGCCAGCCGGCTGACTCAGGAACACCAGCGTCTGCCGAACGGTCCCCTCTCCCTCCGGGAGAGGGTTAGGGTGAGGGGGCCGCAGGCCTGCTAACTCGATCCCAAGTCGTAGGGCGTACAACCGTTCGCGGTTATACGCCGCAGCCCGGCATCCCCTGTAGGAGCGGGCCCTGCCCGCGATTCGCGCGCAGGGCGCGCTCCTACATATTTCCAGGGAAGCCGACTCAGCCGTTCTTCAACCGCCGCAGGTTGCCGATCACCGACTCCAACGCCCGGTCGAACAGCAGCGCGTCATCCAGCAGCCGCACGGCGTTGCGGCGGAACTCCACGGCCAGGCCCATGCGGGTCTTTTCCAGCACCTTCATGCCGGTGCGGTTGACGAAGATGTAGCGGCCGGTCGGCTTGATCACCGCGGCCAGCTTGCAACGAAGCTTGTGCTCGGAATCCTCGAGGATTTCCACCCAACTGCCGACGCGCAGCTCGTCGACCTTGCGCAGCGACTCGTCGTCGTCCGCCAGCAACTCTTCCGGCTCAGGCACGCGCTCCTCACCGGGCGTCGCCAGGACGATTTCCTCCACCACGGCGACCATTTCCGGCTGGCCGCTAGCCTGGGCCGCAGGCGCCTCGACAGCCTCGTCGAGCAGCGGAATGCCATCCAGCAGATCGTCGTCGGCCGCCGCTTCCTGCGCCTGCTTGAAGCGCTGGAAGGCCTGCACGTGCAGGCTCTCCAGGCGGCTGAAGAACTCGCCGGTGGAGAACGGATCGAAGGCCGCGCTGGTCAGGCCCTCGCGCAGCGACTTGAGCAGTTGCGGGACCATTTCCAGCAAGCGCGTGCGGGACTCCGGGTCTTCGTGGGGCTCGACGCTCCAGATCAGGTCGTCCATGGTCGCCACGGCGTCGCGCCAGGGTTGCGAGTCGCTGCCGTGCTTCAGGCAGGTCAGCAGCAGCACCTTGCTCCAGGCCTCGCGCAGCAGGCGCACCACCACTTCGGGCAGGGTGCGGCCGAACAGCCGCTGGTTGAGCACCTGCGCCACCTCGCGTCGGGCCGCGTCGGCGCGGGCTCGGCCTTCCTCTGCGTCGCGGGTGCGTTGTTCGAGCAGTTCGCTGCGGCGGCGCTCGTCGCCGGTGAAGGCGATGAAGTCCTCCAGCAGCACGCCGAAGATCGCCGTGTCGTCGACGAAGTCGTTCAGCAGGCGCATCACCACCTGCTCGATCTTCTGGTACAGGCTGTCGCGCTGCAGGTCGGTCTGTTCCGCCCAGCCGAGCGCCGCCGAGGCGATCTCGTTGAGCAGGCGCCGGGCGGGGTGGTTGCCGCGGCTGAAGAAGGTCTTGTCCAGCACCGCGACCTTGAGCATGGGGATCTGCATGCGGCCGATCAGGGCCTTGAGCGAATCCGGCAGGTTGCGGTCGTCGAGGATGAACTCGAAGAGCATGGACACCAGGTTGATCACGTCCTCGTCGACCTGCCCCACCACCCGCGAGCGCCCGCTCTTGTGGCTGACGCGGGTGAGCAGGTGGTCCAGGTGGTGGCGCACGTCCACCTCGTCCATGCCCTGGGCCGGCAGGTGGTCCTGCAGGTGCGAGAGCAGGCGCATCAGGTCGTTGCTGGAAATCGGCACCGCGTCGGCGGGCACCTGGCGGCGCGCGGCCAGGCTGCCGCGGACCTGGGACATCAGCTCCTGCAGGGCACCGAAGGCTTCCTGGCTCTCGGCATCCAGGTAGGCGCCGGAAGCGGCGGCCTGGGCGGCGGCACCGGCGTAGCCGGCGCTGGCCGGGGCCTCGGCAGCGGGACGCGGCGGGCGGCGCACGGGGGCGGACTTCAGCTCCGGCAGCACGCCATGGGCGACGAGAATCTCGTTGGCCTCGGCATACAGTTGCTCGAGCTCGGCAAGCACGTACTTCTCGAACAGCTTGAGGACGATCAGCTTGACCTTGATCTCCACGCCCAGGCCCTGGCAGGCCTCGAGGAAGGCCTCGCACAGCGGGCGCGGGCCGAGCGGGTTGGTCTTGTCCTCGACCTTGTTGCTGACCAGGGTGTTCAGGCGCGTGGTCAGGTGGCCCAGGGCCAGGCCGTCGCGGCTGAGCACCTTGCCGACCATGGCGTCCATCGCCACGGTCTCTTCCAGTTCGTCGTTCTGCACCAGCGACAGGTTGTCGAAGGAGACGGCGTCCAGCTGCGGCGCCTTGCCGATCTGGTACTGGTTGAGGTTGGCGAAGCCCTCGAAGAACTTCTGCACGAAGCCGCGCTCGATGCCCTTGCGCTTCAGGCGCAGATCGCGCATGGCCTCGAAGAAGGCGCTCTGCTCGGCGTTGCTGGTGGCGCGGTCGGCCATCTCGAAGAGGGTGTCGTCGGCATTGTCGAACAGCACCTGCAAGGCCTGGCGCAGCTGCACCGAAGCCTTGTCGCGGACGTTGACCAGCGCCGCGGGCAGGCGCCCGGGGATAGCAGTCGGCGACTGGCCCTGGGCCGCCTTGTTCAGCGGCACTACGTTCGCGTCGTTCTGCATCGCTAGTCTCCTGCCGCCGGGCCTACCAAAGGCCCGATGACACCAATCGGGTAAGCGTCGTTCGGAATGTCAATCGACTGACGTCAAAATAAGAATATTCTTAGTCATTATAGAGAAGCGCCTATGACAACCAAGACCCTTAGAAGGCATTCTTGATGAAATTCACATAAGAACAGCCACCGTTCGTCCGACTCCCGCCAGCCGCCGCGGATGCACACGGCGGCCGCCGCGCCCCGTATAATCCCGCCACCGCGAATCAGGAGTCCGCCATGCCGAACCTCACCCTTGCCGACCTTTCCGGGGAAATCCAGGCCAACGTCCGCGCCGCCCTGGCCGAAGACATCGGCAGCGGCGACATCACCGCGCAGCTGATCCCCGCCGAGCGCGAGGCCCAGGCCCGCGTCATCACCCGCGAGGACGCCACCGTCGCAGGCACAGCCTGGGTCGACGAGGTATTCCGGCAGATCGACCCGCGCGTGCAGGTGCAATGGCAGGTGCGCGACGGCGAGCGGGTCAGCGCCGACCAGACGCTGTTCAGCCTGCAGGGCCCGGCCCGCGCGCTGCTCAGCGGCGAGCGCAGCGCGCTGAACTTCTTCCAGCTGCTGTCCGGCACCGCCACCCGCGCGCGCCACTACGCCGACCTGGTGGAAGGCACCGGCGTCAAACTGCTGGACACCCGCAAGACCCTGCCCGGCCTGCGCCTGGCGCAGAAGTACGCGATCACCTGCGGCGGCTGCCACAACCACCGCATCGGCCTGTACGACGCCTTCCTGATCAAGGAAAACCACATCGCCGCCTGCGGCGGCATCGCCCAGGCCATCGCCGAAGCCCGGCGCATCGCCCCGGGCAAGCCGGTGGAAATCGAGGTGGAAGACCTGGACGAACTGAACCAGGCCCTGGCCGCCGGCGCCGACATCGTCATGCTCGACGAACTGAGCCTGGAAGACATGCGCACCGCCGTGCGAGTGACCGCCGGCCGCGCCAAGCTGGAAGCCTCCGGCGGGATCAACGAAAGCACCCTGCGCGGCATCGCCGAAACCGGCGTGGACTACATCTCCATCGGCACCCTGACCAAGGACGTCAAGGCGCTGGACCTGTCGATGCGGCTGAGTCTGTAACGGCGCAGCGGGTCAGATCAGCTCCGCCAGAAGGGAATGGCGTAGGTGGGGCAGCGTAGGAGCGGATCTCATCCGCGAATCGCGCCGATATACCCGGTCATCGCGGACAAGATCCTACGGGGGAGGAATACCGTGCTTCCCGGCTACCTGTAGGAGCGAGCCCTGCCCGCGAAATCGCGCGCAGGGCGCGCTCCTACAAGGGAATGGCGTGGGTGGGGCGGCGTCGGCGACCCAGGACTTTGCCTTTCCAGCAGGTTCCGTATACGTTACATAACGCATGACTTGTCACGTATTCAGAACATGGACTATTCCCTCATCTCGACCCGTCTGGGTGAGCAGATTCGACAAAGGCGCCTGAATCGCGGGCTGACCCAGGCCGCGCTTGCCTCCATGGCCGGGCTCACCCGACAAAAGATCATCGCCGCCGAGAAAGGCAGCCTGTCGGTCGCCATGATGGCCTATGCCCGCATCCTCGGCGCCCTGGACTGCGAGTTCGCGCTCGTGCCGGCGGCGAGGCCTACGCTGGAGGAAATCCAGGGAGTGTTCGACTGATGCCGGCGACGCTGAAGGTTTCGACGCCAGAAGGTCCGAGCGGAAGGCTCTTCAGTAGCGCGGATGACTACCTGTTCCGCTATCAGGAAGGGACGGATGCGCGCGCCGCGGTCAGCCTGCTCATGCCCGTGCGCCTGGAAGAGTATCGCCATCGCGAGTTGCACCCGATTTTCCAGATGAACCTGCCCGAGGGCTATGTCCTGGAACAACTGCGCAACCGCCTGGCCAAGGTGGCGAACGTGGACCCGATGCTGTTGCTGGCCCTGTCTGGCAGCAGTGCGCCTATCGGACGGGTCCTGGTGAATTCGCAAGAGGTCGATGCGCTACTGCAACGCAGGCAGTTTCCAGGTGAGAAGCTGGAGGAAATCCTGGCCTGGGACGGCACGGACGATATCTTTGCCGAACTGGTGGACCGCTACATCCTGCGGGCCGGCATATCGGGCGTACAGCCCAAGGTGCTGGTTCCGGAACACCGGGATTCGCTACCGCAGCGGTTCACCTCGAAAACCTCCGACCTGATCGTCAAGAGCGGCCGTGCGGAATTCCCGGGGCTGGCGATCAATGAATTCCTCTGCATGTCCATGGCAAAGGCATGCGGCATTCCCGTTCCGGAGTTCTACCTGTCAGACAACGCCAGGCTGTTCGTCATGAGACGTTTCGACAGGGACGAGCAGTTCGACCCCATCGGCTTCGAGGACATGGCGGCCCTGATGGGGCTTTCTGCGCAACAGAAGTACAGCAAGAGCTATGCAGCCATTGCCAAGGCCATCCGGCTGTTCTGTCCTCCCGAGCATGTGCCGGCCTCCCTGGAACAGCTTTTCGGCATCGTGTCCCTGAGCTGCATCGTCGGCAATGGCGACGCGCACCTGAAGAATTTCGGCCTGCTCTATTCGGATCCGACACAAGCCGACGTGCGGCTGGCGCCGGCCTATGACATCGTCAATACCACTGCCTATATCCCAGAGGACGTGCTTGCCCTGGACCTTGCCGGCAACAAGTCGCTGTTCGCGTCGCGGCAAGGGCTTCTGGACCTTGCCAGGGTATGTGATGTGGCCCGGCCGGCCGAAGTCATACGTGCTCAACTGCAAGCGGTGGAAAAGGTGCTGGCGAACCACCCCGGGCTCTGCGAGCAGGCGCCCCAGGTGGTGGCCGCCATCCGGCACAGCGCCGAACCCTTCGCCAGGACCTTCGGCTAGGCCCGGCGCGCGGCGGTTGAGCCTGTAACGGCGCGGCGGGTCAGATCAGCTGCGCCAGGCCGATATGCTCGTCTTCCAGGCTCCTTTTCAATTGCTCTGCCGAATTTGGGCGATCGCCTGGTTCGAACTGCTGCCCTTCTTCAGAAAGGGCAACATGCGCCGGGAAAGATTTCGTCCAGCAGCAGCTTCATGCCGCCTCGATCCTGGCCGAATGTTTCATGCGGGCCACCGCGAAGGCCAGGCAAGCGAGAATGTCTTCACGCTCGAGCTCCGGGTAGTCAGCGATGATTTCTTCCTGGCTCATTCCGGCGGCCAGCCAGCTCAGGACATCCTCCACGGTTATCCGCAGCCCACGCACACAGGGCTTCCCGCCACGCCTGCCGGGCTCCAGGGTAATCCTCGATTCATCCGCCATGGCTCTGTCTCGACTTATGTTCGTTCGATGATCCGGGAGCCATCCGAATCCGCTTCGTTTGCGCCTCAGCCGTGGTGCTGCAAATACTCGCTCAGCGCCTGCCGGGTGAGGTCGTTCAGGCTCATGTGCTGCCGGTTGGCTGCCAGGCTCGCTGCCAGATGCAAGTCATGGCCGACCCGCACGTTGAACGATCCCTTGCAAGGCACTTCCGGCTCCTGCCCCTGCGCCTGGCATGTGGCCAGGTAGTCGTCCACCGCCTCGCGGAAAGCGGCCTGCAGTTCGGCCACCGTCTCGCCTTCGTAGTTGACCAGCGCGCGGATGAAGAGCAGCTTGCCGAACAGGCAGTTGTCCTCGGTGCTGGCTTCGATGGAGCCGTAATAGCCCCGGTATTGCAGCAGGTTGTTCACGGAATCAGTTCCCCCGCCTTGAGGTGCTCGATGATCTGGCGCCGGACATAGGCTTTCAGCTCGTTGCACGGGTGCGGCTTGTGAAGGTTGATCAACGCCTGCGGGTCGCCGTTGTCGAACTTGACCCGGCTCCCGCTGCCCTCCAACTGCCTGTAGCCCAGCCAACGCAGCAGTGTCACAAGCTCCTGCCAGGTAAAGCTGGCGCTTTCGTTGAGTAGCTTGGCCAGCAGTTTCTCGTTCCTGGACATGGAGCCCCTTTCATGCAACTAAAAATAGTTGCATGCCATTTGATCGTCAACGGTCCTCTACCCCAGAGACTTGCTTGCCCTGGACCTTGCCAAGGTATGTGATGTGGCCCGGCCAGCCCAAGTCATACGCGCTCAATTGCAAGCGGTGGAAAAGGTGCTGGCGAGCCACCCCGGGCTCTGCGAGCAGGCGCCCCAGGTGGTGGCCGCCATCCAGCACAGCGCCGAGCCTTTCGCCAGGACCTTCGGCTAGGCCCGGCGCGCCGCGGCGTCCAGCTCGGAAGCCAGGACGATGCGGTCGCGTCCCTGCCCCTTGGCCTCGTACAGCGCCTGGTCGGCCCGACGCAGCCACTCGGTGGCGTCGGGCATGGCCGGATCGAAGCCGGCGATGCCGATGCTCAGGCTGACGCGCAATTCCGGCACCCGCTCCCACTCCTCCCCGGCCAGCTCGCGGGACAGCCGCGCCAGGACCTCCCGCGCCGCCTCCGGCTGCAGCCCCGGCAGCAGCACGCAGAACTCATCGCCGCCATAGCGCCCGGCCAGGTCCTCGGCGCGCAGGTGGCTGCGCATGAACTCGCTGAGCCGACGCAACACCAGGTCGCCGATCACGTGCCCGTGGCGGTCGTTGGTGGTCTTGAAGTGGTCGACGTCGATCAACGCCAGCGAAGCGGGCTGCTGCGCCTGCCGGCAATGCTCGAAGGCCTGCTGCAGGCGCTCCTTCCAGTAGCCACGGTTGAACAGTTGGGTCAGGCTGTCGGTGCGGCTCAGGTCGCGCAGCGCCTTCTTGTGTCGCGACAGCTGGATGGCCAGGCGATAGAGCACCAGGCCGATGGTCATGGGGTGGATAACCAGCATGGGAATGCAGGCGTACATCTCGGCCTGGGAGGTATCAGGCGAAAAACCGAAGCCCAGCACCAGGCCGGACAGCGCCATGCCAAACGCCTGCAGCACGAAGCCCTGGGCCACGAACCGCGCCCCGCCCGCCGCGGTGTTGTTCATCGCCAGCATGGAAAGCATCATCACCGAGGGCAGCACGTTGAACTGGATGGTGGCGATCCAGAACCCGCCCATCAGCGAATCGAAGAGCACGAAACGCCGCTCCAGCTCCTTGGGCCGCGGCGAACGCGAAGTGATCTGGTAGGCCATCAGCGGCCACAGATAGCAGAACCACAACAGCAGCCCCCACAGCCAAGGCGAATGCCACTTCCCCCAGAGCACGCCGGCGACACAGAAGAACCCCACGGCCAAACCCACCGCGCGCGGCAAGAGCACGCGCTGGGCATAGGAACGGCTGAACCTGGCGGACTCACTCGACTGCTTCACAGACCGCTCCCTTCCTCACCGAAAGCTTCCCTGGGCAGCGGGAGTATAGTCTGGCAAATGATGGCAGTTCGATAGCACCCGAGCGGCAAGTACGGCAGTTTCGGATCCGGAAAGCAAAAAGCCCCGCCGAAGCGGGGCCTTTGCCAGAGATGGTGCCGGTAAGAGGAATCGAACCCCCGACCTTCTCATTACGAATGAGCTGCTCTACCGACTGAGCTACACCGGCGGGCGGGAGGCGAATCTAGCATTTCGGTAAAAAGAACTTCAACCCCCCAAATCTACTATCTAATCAGAACGCCTCCCAGAGCTGGACGCGCATTCCGACTCAGGAAGCTTCTTGATAATACCGGCCGACCAGAACCTGGGGCGCTCAACCCAGCAAGTCTGCGAAACCACACCACTTTTATTGCGCTCGATAATCCCAGGGACATCCCTGAAAATTACGAAGATCAAGACAGAGCAGAAGGCCATCGAGAAAAACCTCCTAGCACTCAGAGCTGCCCGAGAAATTGGTGATATGGCGTCCTTCTTCGCCACTAACCCCCAGGCCCAACCAACCAGAACAGACAACCAGACCTGTGTGTAGGGCATGACCAAAGACCCATCAAACATTGCATGAGCAAGTGAAGCAATGAAGCTTGCCAGCAGGCAGATCTTGATAGCTCCCGTTGAGCCCCGCTCTTCAAGCCAACCCATTGACCTCAAATACAACAACCAGAGCAACCGAAGTAGAAGAAGTGCCACTAGAACTGCTGAAATACTCCCCCACTCCGACGTCCACTGGAGTATTGCCTGATGCGGATGAGCCCCATATAAATTGGCCAACGCAGCATACTGCATCGGCCCAGCGCCTAACCATGGATGCTCCATCGTCATTTTCCATGCCTGCTCCCACAGGTACTCTCGACCAGAAAGTGACATATTCAGGCGCTCCTCGGCGAGCCCTGAAATTTGTAACCCAAAAAATCCTGGTATTAACTTGAAGAAAACAACGTAGAACCCCAAACCAGCTACTAGCGCTCCCCCTTGATATAGGGAAAACAACCACCCACGCTTGATAAAGATCGGCAGCAACAGGATCGTACAGGCCATACCCAGCCAACTGGCACGAGTGCCTACGCTTATAGTCGAGAACCACCATAGAGAACACAGAAGAAAGAACCAATACCGCCGTCGCCAATTTGCCAACATTGGGACAGCTAGAAGCGGCAGTGACAAAGTCTGAAACTGCCCAAGAAAACGTGGCCAACTGAAGCCATCGAAGAGAAACCACACGATTATTTTCTCGCGAGCCACCACAGCGAAAAAATAAGAAAAAAAGAACTTAGAAAGCAATCCAACCACAACAAAAGTCAACAACCACCATACAGCATTGTCAACAATTTCCCCACAACGAATCCTCCACTCACAAACACAACACACGACAATATAGCAACAAAAGAAAACAGACAACTCGACAAAAGACCAGAATACCTGACTAGAATGCAAGCATGAAACGATCGAGAGAAAGAATATACCTAAGAGAAAAGCTCTAGAATAAAAATCCTCACGCCTGCACCGAAACACCCAAAATAAAATCACTGAAAACAAGAAAATAACGACTTGACCAATTCGTTGCTGGTCATGCCATGACAAATCAGGAGAAACACTGACTAAAGGCAAGAAAAAGAGCAAAATGCACGCTGCTCCGCCTAGAGTTTTTTGTAGCAAATTAAGCATTTAGCCCCCCAAAAAAAAGCCCCGCATATGCAGGGCTTTTATCTCCCGAGCCAGCCGATATCAGCTACCACCTGCACCACAGCTGCCTGGACGATATTTAGCAGCAAGCGTAGTAGTACAGGCCCAAGAACCATCAGCAGCAGTACGAGTCCAAGTAATATTTTTATTATTGAAGTTAGTCTCATTGCCGCCTTTAGTGGCGCAAGCAATAGTAGTTGCAGTAGCTGTTACCGTGCAGTAGGTAGTAGTTCCAGGAACACCAATATAACCAGGATCACTAGCAGTAGTCGAAGGAGTCTTACCTTCGTTCACTGCGACCTCAAAAGCGGTTTTCCCGGGGGTAATTTCGGAAAGAGCCGCAGCAGCCTGGGAACGTACGGTGTAATCCTGATAGGCCGGCAGGGCGATTGCAGCCAGAATACCGATGATCGCGACCACGATCATCAACTCGATAAGGGTGAAGCCTTTTTGAGCCTTCATGAAACTCTCCTTGAGATGGGTAGAGGTCTAGCGACCTGTCAGAAACCAAGCACGTGTCGTGCCAAAATTCCCACACCCAAAATCCAAAGGCTTAGGCAAAAACCTACAGCCAAAGAAATCATTCGAAGGCAATATCTGACAAAAAATGGCACATCGCTACTGGCGCATTTGGCACAGTCGAGTCGGTGCGTTATAAGACCTTCCATCTCAGCTCGAACAATGCCTCCCCATGAACGATCAAGTCGTGCTATCCGGCCTCGCCCGTCAGTTGGTCATCGCCGAGCTACTGGACGAAAGAAGCGCTCAGCAGGCCCAGCAGCAGGCTCAACGCAACAAACTTTCGCTGGTGACTTACCTGGTGCAGAACAAGCTGGTGAAGAGCCGGCCTCTGACCGAGCTAGCCGCCGATCAGTTCGGTGTCGCCTTCTGCGATCTGACGGCCATCGACAAGGACGGCATTCCAAAGGAATTGATCAGCGAGAAGCTAGTACGTCAGCATCGCGTCATTCCGCTCTGGCGGCGCGGCAACAAGCTATTCGTAGGTATATCTGATCCCACGAATCATCAAGCCATCACCGATGTCCAGTTCAGCACCGGCCTGACCACCGAGGCGATTCTGGTCGAGGACGACAAGCTCGGCGACACCATCGAAAAACTCTTCGAAAGTGCCACCGGCGGCCTGGACGATCTGGCCGATGTCGATCTGGATGGGCTGGATATTGAAAGTGGTGACGCAGACCGCAAGGAAGAAAGCATTGGAGGCGATGCTGACGACGCTCCGGTAGTCCGCTTCGTCAACAAGATGCTACTGGACGCCATCAAGGGAGGTTCATCGGACCTGCACTTCGAGCCCTACGAGAAGATCTACCGCGTACGCTTCCGTACCGACGGCATGCTGCATGAGGCGGCCAAGCCTCCTATCCAACTGGCTAGCCGTATCTCGGCGCGCCTAAAGGTGATGGCTGGTCTGGATATTTCCGAAAGGCGCAAGCCTCAGGACGGCCGCATCAAGATGCGGGTGTCCAAGAACAAATCCATCGATTTCCGCGTCAACACCCTACCTACTCTGTGGGGGGAGAAGATCGTGATGCGGATCCTCGACTCGGCCAGCGCGCAAATGGGGATCGACTCGCTCGGCTACGACGAGGATCAGAAAGAGCTCTACCTGGAGGCACTCAAGCAACCTCAGGGCATGATTCTGGTGACAGGTCCGACCGGCTCCGGCAAGACCGTCTCCCTGTATACCGGCCTGAATATCCTCAATACTCCGGACATCAATATCTCCACCGCCGAAGACCCGGTGGAGATCAACCTTGAGGGCATCAACCAGGTCAACGTCAACCCCCGCCAAGGCATGGACTTCGCCCAGGCGCTGCGTGCCTTCCTGCGCCAGGACCCCGATGTGATCATGGTCGGCGAGATTCGCGACCTGGAAACCGCCGAGATTGCCATCAAGGCGGCGCAGACCGGCCACATGGTGATGTCCACCCTGCACACCAACAGTGCCGCGGAAACCCTGACACGCCTGCTGAACATGGGCGTGGCCTCCTTCAACCTGGCCACCTCCACCAACCTGATCATCGCCCAGCGCCTGGCGCGCAAGCTCTGCCCGCACTGCAAGAAGGAACACGACATCCCCAACGAAACCCTCCTCCACGAAGGCTTCCCGGAGGACAAGATCGGCAGCTTCAAGCTGTATTCCCCCGTGGGGTGTGAAAATTGCAAGAACGGCTACAAGGGCCGCGTGGGTATTTATGAAGTGGTTAAAATCACGCCGGCGCTGCAGCGGATTATCATGGAGGAAGGCAACTCCATTCAGATCGCGGAGCAAGCCCGCAAAGAAGGCTTCAATGACCTGCGCACCTCGGGCCTGCTCAAGGCCATGCAAGGCATTACCAGCCTCGAGGAAGTCAACCGCGTGACCAAGGATTAATCCATGGCGGAAAAAGCACTGAAGATGAGCGTCTTTACCTGGGAGGGTACGGATCGCAAGGGCGGGAAGGTAAAAGGGGAGCTTTCCGGCACCAATACCGCGCTGGTCAAGGCGCAACTGCGCAAGCAGGGCATCAACCCGACCAAGGTACGCAAGAAAGGCATTTCGCTGCTGGGCAAGGGCAAGCGAATCAAGCCCCTGGACATCGCCCTCTTTACCCGGCAGATGGCCACCATGATGGGCTCGGGGGTTCCGCTCCTGCAATCCTTCGACATCATTGCCGAAGGCTTCGACAACCCCAACATGCGCAAGCTGGTCGAGGACATCAAGCAGGAAGTCGCGGCCGGTAACAGCCTCGCCAACTCGCTGCGCAGGAAGCCGCAATACTTCGACGACCTCTACTGCAACCTTGTCGATGCTGGTGAACAGTCCGGTGCACTGGAAACGCTGCTGGACCGCGTCGCCACCTACAAGGAAAAGACCGAGTCACTGAAAGCCAAGATCAAGAAAGCGATGACCTATCCCATCGCAGTCATCATCGTGGCACTTGTAGTTTCGGCAATCCTGCTGATCAAAGTCGTCCCCCAGTTCCAATCGGTGTTCGCAGGTTTCGGAGCCGAACTGCCCGCCTTTACCAAGATGGTCATCAACTTGTCAGAAGTGCTCCAGAAATGGTGGATTATTGTCCTGATAGCACTATTTATAATTGCCTTCGCCCTGAAGGAGGCACATAAACGATCGGAGAAATTCCGCGATTCTGTTGACCGCAGCATTCTGAAACTACCGATCGTAGGCGGCATTATCTACAAGTCCGCTGTTGCCCGGTATGCACGCACGCTAGCAACCACCTTCGCAGCAGGTGTTCCCTTGGTGGAGGCGCTGGACTCGGTTGCCGGCGCTACTGGCAACGTCGTTTTTCGTAATGCCGTGAACAAAATCAAGCAAGACGTCTCTTCGGGTACTCAACTCAACTTTTCCATGCGTACCACTGGAGCGTTCCCCACGCTGGCGATACAAATGGCCGCCATTGGTGAAGAATCCGGCTCGCTGGACGCAATGCTGGACAAAGTAGCCACCTACTACGAAGAAGAAGTCGATAACGCCGTCGACAACCTCACCACTCTGATGGAGCCAATGATCATGGCCGTTCTTGGTGTATTGGTAGGCGGCTTGGTCATCGCCATGTACCTCCCCATCTTCCAACTCGGCAACGTCGTCTAAATGTCTGTACTCGACTTCCTGGCCAGCCACGCGCTGGCCTTTGTTTTATGCGCCGCCCTACTCGGCCTGCTGATTGGCAGCTTCCTCAACGTAGTTATCCACCGCCTGCCAAAGATGATGGAACTGGAGTGGCAGCAACAAGCGCGTGACGCTCTTTCCCTGCCTCAGCCTGAGCAGGAGCCCACCTACAACCTGGTCCTACCCAACTCGGCGTGCCCGCACTGCGGCCATGAAATCCGTGCCCGGGAGAATATCCCCGTAGTCAGCTACCTAGCCTTGCGCGGCAAGTGCTCGGCCTGCAAGGCGCCGATCAGTGCGCGTTATCCACTGGTCGAGCTGGCCACCGCTCTGCTCTCCGGCTTCGTTGCCTGGCATTTCGGTTTTACCTGGCAAGCCGGGGCCATGCTGTTGCTGACCTGGGGGCTGCTGGCCATGAGCCTGATCGACGTCGATCACCAGCTACTGCCGGACGCCTTGGTGCTGCCGCTGCTCTGGCTGGGGTTGATCGTCAATTACTTCGGGCTTTTTGCCAGCCTGGGCGATGCGCTCTGGGGCGCGGTGTTCGGTTACCTGAGCCTGTGGTCGGTGTACTGGTTGTTCAAGCTGCTGACCGGCAAGGAAGGCATGGGTTATGGCGACTTCAAGCTGCTGGCCATGCTCGGTGCCTGGGGTGGCTGGCAGCTGTTGCCGCTGACCATTCTGTTCTCGTCCCTGGTCGGGGCCGTGCTGGGGGTCATTCTGCTGCGTCTGCGCAATGCCGAGACCAGCACGCCGATCCCCTTCGGGCCCTATCTGGCCATTGCCGGCTGGATTGCGCTGCTCTGGGGTGATCAAATAACCACTACCTATCTGCAGTTCGCCGGTTTCCGGTAGCTCCTGCTCGAACGCTGGCTCGCCCGGGCCCCCGCGTTCGCGGAGCGACGGGGAGCCTGGCGCGAGGAGTACGATGAAACCCTGGATCCTAGGCCTCACCGGCGGCATCGGCAGCGGCAAGAGCGCCGCCGCCGCCCACTTCGCCAACCTTGGCGTGCACATGGTGGATGCCGACCATGCCGCGCGCTGGGTCGTCGAGACCGGCCGGCCGGCGCTGGCGAGCATCGTGGAGCGCTTCGGCGAAGCCATGCTGCAGCCCGACGGCACCCTGAACCGCGCCGCCCTGCGCGAGCGTATCTTCCAGTCCCCGGAGGAACGCCGCTGGCTGGAGCAGTTGCTGCACCCGCTGATCGGCCAGGAGATCGCCAGCAACCTGGCGCAGGCCGAGTCGCCCTATGCCATCCTGGTTTCGCCGTTGCTGGTGGAGTCCGGGCAGCATCGCATGGCCCAGCGGGTGCTGGTGGTGGATACGCCCGAGCACCTGCAGCTGGAGCGCACCGTGCGCCGGGACAACGTTTCCGAGGAGCAGGTGCGCGCCATTCTGCAGGCGCAGGCGCAGCGCGACGACCGCCTCAAGCATGCCGATGACATACTGCTGAACGACCGCGATCTCGGCCACCTGCAGCGCGAAGTGGAGCGCCTGCACGACTTTTATCTCAGCCTGCGCGGAGGACGCCCATGAGCCAGCCCCTGACCGTTGAATGCCCGACCTGCGGCGCCCCGGTGGAGTGGAGCGCCAAGAGCCTCTACCGCCCCTTCTGTTCCGAACGCTGCAAGCTCATCGACCTGGGCGCCTGGGCCGCCGAGGAGCATGCGATTCCCGGCAACGACCTGGAGGACGATGTGTTCTCCGGGGAGTTGGATGCCCCGCCACTGCGGGGGCATTGAGGGTTCGCGAGGTGGGATGGGCCGGCCTGTTGGCCGGCATCGCGGATGAATCCGCTCCTACACCTTCCGGCAAAACACCCCGTAGGATGGCGTTGAGCGAAGCGATACCCATCACCACCGCATGGGTTTCGCAAGCTCAACCCATCCGTTGAGGCGCACCTCGGCGGCATCGGACGGCTTCACTCCTACATCTAGCGGCCTGTGATTTGCGCGCAGGAACATGCTTCTTCATTGAGGCACTGTTGCACGAACGCCAGAGCTCAGCGCATAAGCACATAAACACACAAGCACCTATTGCAGGAGCTCATCATGGAAACCGTTCGCTGGAACGTCGCTGTCTCAGCCGATACAGACCAGGCGCTACGCATGTTCCTGGCCAGTCAGGGCGGCGGGAGAAAAGGCGACCTGTCTCGCTTCATCGAGGAAGCGGTGCGCGCCCATATCCTGGAACTGAGCGCCGAGCAGGCCAAGGCCGCCAATACCCACCTGAGCGAAGCCGAACTAACCGAGGCGGTTGACGAAGCACTGGCCTGGGCACGTAAACGCTGATGCGGGTCGTACTGGATAGCAATATTCTGTTCAGTGCCCTGATCTCGCCCACGGCGCACACGACGCCATCTACCGCGCCTGGCGGGCAGCTCGCTTCGAGGTAGTGACCTCTCGCCAGCAACTCGACGAAATCCGTAGAGCCAGCCGCTACCCCAAGCTCCAGGCCATCCTCCAGCCAGCCAAGGTCGGCGCCATGATCAACAACCTGCAACGGGCGGTACTCTTGGAACGGTTGAGCATCGAAGCCGAAGCCGACGATCCTGACGATGCCTTCCTGCTGTCCATGGCCGTTGAAGGCGCGGCAGACTACCTGGTGACCGGGGATCGTTGCGCCGGCTTGTTGCAACGTGGTCACATCGGCCGTACCCGGATCATCACACCTGCCCAGTTCTGTGCCGAGGTGCTTTGACCGAAAGCCGGTCGACTGGTCGCGGACCATGTCCAGTTCATCGACCTGGCCGAGGAGCATGCGATTCCCGGCAATGACCTGGAGGACGATGTGTTTTCCGGGGAGTTGGATGCCCCGCCACTGCGGGGGCATTGAGGGTTCGCGAGGTGGGATGGGCCGGCCTGTTGGCCGGCATCGCGGATGAATCCGCTCCTACACCTTCCGGCAATCCCATCCTCCGGGTCCGATGGGTATCGCAAGCTCAACCCATCCTACGAAAAGCACCTCGGCGTAGTCGGCAAGACAGTTGCTCCTACCCCGTCAGCACGCTCCGTAGGATGGTGTTGAGCGAAGCGATACCCATCAACGCGGCCGCATGGGTTTCGCCAAGGCTCAACCCATCCTACGAAAAGCCCCCCGGCGCGGCTTGCAAGACAGTTGCTCCTACATCACCGGCTGGCGGCGATTTTCGTAGGCATGATGGGTATCGCTTCGCTCAACCCATCCTACGGGTGGCCTCGGAGCAATCGGGAGGATCACGGCCGCATGAACGCGTAGTCACGCTCCTCGTCGAGGTTGTCGGCGAGGAAGTGCAGTTCGTGCGCCAGGTCTTCTTCCGTGCGGACCTGGGCGTTGGCCCGCACCACCGAGCTGAGCAGGGCGCGCAGCACCAGTTGCGTGTCCATGCCTGCCGCTTCGGCTTCCAGCAGCAGTTCGTGAAGGCGTTGTTCGGCCCAACTGTGAATGCTCATGCCGTTCTCCATTGCTGTGGGGCAGCAGAGTGTCCTGGCATGGCGGTTATGACGAACTGACCTGAATCAATCCGAGGAAAGGGATGACAGCGGCGAATTGGCTGTCATCAACGCGGCTCATCCTCGTCGTCCTTGCCCTCTTCCTTCTTCTCTTCCTTCCATGGCGCCTGCAGGTAGCGGGTGCGGTTGAAGGTTTCCAGCCAGTCCGGGTAGAACACCACCAGGCCGGTGACCACGGTGCCGTTGATGAAGGCCTCGGGGAACATGATCAGCCACAGGTAGCCGATGAAGTCGTCCAGCCAGGGCGGCATCGGGAAGATGCCGTCGACCCACAGCAGGCCCAGGCCCAGCAGCATGCAGCACAGGGCCGCCAGCGCCGCGGGGAAGAAGCCCGAGCAGAAGATGTAGACGAACAGGTTGCGTGGCTGGCGGCGCTCGACGAACAGCGCGGCCATTTCGGTGATGAACACCGGTACCAGCACCAGCAGCACGCCGTTGACACCGATCGCCGCCCAGTCCTGGCGCCCCAGCAGGCACAGGCCGAGCTGCGCCACCAGGCCGACGAGCAGCGCCAGCGGCCAGTCCAGCAGCAGGGTCACCGCGGTCATGCCGATGAAATGGAACGACAGCCCCGAGGCGAAGTCCCGGCGCACCAGCCACAGCAGGAACAGCGCCAGCATGGTGCCGAACACCAGGTGCTGACGGCGGAAGTCGCTGACCATTTCCACCCAGGGCGCTCGCCACGCGGCGAGCGCCAGCGCGGGCAGGTAGATCGCCCAGCCCAGGGTCAGGCTCTCTTCCGAGAGCAGTTGCGCGGCTATCACTTGGCGACCTGCTCCAGCGCCTCGCGCAGCGCGGGTGCCGAGGCATAGGGCTGGCTGGCCACCACCCTGCCCTGCTGCAGGCTTATCCATAGCACGCTGTCTTCCGGCACCTGGAAGTGGCTGACCACCCGCGGCTCGCGGTCGAGCAGCACGCGGTAGTTGTAGTCGCGCATGGCCGGCACGGCGAACATCTTCGAGATCAGCGAGGGCATGCGGCTGATGTCGGCGACGAAGGCCGCATGGCGTTGCTCCAGGTAACCTTGCGGGCGCCCTTCCAATGCTGCCTTCATCAACTTGCCGCCGGCCATGTCGCGGGCCACCAGCAGGACCTTCAGGTCATCGTTCTGGGTGTAGGGCTTGTCGTACTGGTCGAGCAGCGTCCAGCCCGTCGGGGCGCCCTCCTCGCCGGCGGCCAGGGCCAGCAGCGGGACCAGGGACAGCAAGAGTGCGGCGCAGGTTCTTCTGATGTTCATGCTCAGGCTCCGGCGGAATAGACCAGGATGTCGTCGCGCCGCCCCCAGTCGGCCTGGCCCTCCCAGAAGGCCAGCGCTTCGGGGGCGTCGCGCAGGACGAAGACATGGGACTTGCCGATGCCCAGCCGCGCCAGGCGCGCCAGGGCCTCGTCGAGCATCCGCCGGGCCAGTCCACAGCCGCGGTAGGGCACATCCACCACCAGGTGTTGCAGGTAACCACGGCGGCCGTCGTGGCCGACCAACAGGCTGCCGATCAGCATCCCCTCGGCCTCCAGCACCAGGCTGAGATCGGGGTTGCGCGCCAGGTAGGCGGCGAAGGGTTCGAATTGGTCGTCGCGGCGCAGCTGGATGCCCGGCGTGCGTTCCCAGAGGGCAATGAGCCGCGGGTGGTCGGCGGTCGAGGCGCTGCGCAGGAACATGCTGAAGGGCTCCGGGGAAGGATCGCCACAGTGTACACAGGGCGCCGCCGATTCCGCCGCTTTTGCCCGGCCACGGGGTGAGGCGCCATGTCGCAGCGGGACCGAAGCGCCAGCAGCGGCTAAGCTGTTGATATGAATGAAGCCGATTACCTGCACCTGCTCCGGCGCCAGGCGGAACTGGCCAATGAGTTCCTCTCCAACGCGCGCAAGTGGGACCGGGAGTGCTGGGCCTGCGAGCGCCTGCTGCAGACGCTCAAGGTGCCCTTTCGCCAGGACGAGTTCATCGCGCCGGAACAGCAGCCGCCGGACGTGCTGTTTCGCGATGCCTGCTTCGAGGTGTTCTTCGTCCTCGACGAGGGCCGCCGGCTCAACGAGGAATGGCGCGACGAACTGCAGCGCCGGCGCCTGGCCCAGAGCCTGCGCCAGCTGATCCGCCGCGAGCAGAAGCCCAGGCGGATCAACTGCGCAGAGCTGCAGCGGCGCCTGGCGCCGACCCTGCGCAAGAAGGCGCACAACTACAGCGAGCGCGGCATCGACCCGGGCGAGCTGGACCTGCTCGCCTTCGTCAGCCTCAAGCGCGAAACGCCGGACTTCAACACCCCTTTTCCGCCGCCCACCGAGTTCCTGCGCCAGGGCTGGCGTTCGCTGTCGCTGGTGGGGCCGAACTTCGCCCGGGTGATCTTCGCCCACGACGACGCCCCGGACTTCCTGCGCGACCAGCTCGGTCGCGTGGTGCTGCTGGATAATGGTGTCGGGCTCTGACCGCCGGGTCGGATTGAGCGCGAGCCAACAGCCGACTAGAATGCTCGGCATTAGAAACGGAGGCCGCCCATGCCCAGTCGCTTGAGCCCCGAAGACCAGCAGAAGGTCGAGCAGTACCTCAGCTCGCCCGTTCACCAAGTCGAGCGTGCACCTTTCAAGCCCTGGCTGATGATGGCCGGGCTCACCCTCGTGGTCATCGTCCTGGGACTGCTCAGCCGCCTCCTGGCCTACCTCGCGCACTAGCAGCGCCGCCGGCCCGCACAGGATTCCCTAGCTATGAGTACGTCCCATGTCCCATCGTATCGTGATCGTCGGCGGCGGCGCCGGCGGGCTGGAGCTCGCGACCCGTCTCGGCCGCACCCTGGGTAGGAAGGGCCGCGCCCAGGTCACCCTGGTCGACGCCAACCTCACCCACATCTGGAAACCCCTGCTGCACGAAGTGGCCGCCGGCTCGCTCAACTCCTCGGAGGATGAGCTGAACTACGTCGCCCAGGCGAAATGGAATCACTTCCAGTTCCAGCTCGGCCGGATGAGCGGGCTGGACCGCGCGACCAAACGCATCCAGTTGGCCGCCACTCTCGACGAGGACGGCCGCGAGCTGTTGCCGGCGCGCACCCTGGACTACGACACCCTGGTCCTGGCCATCGGCAGCACCACCAACGACTTCGGCACCACCGGGGCCGCGCAGCACTGCATCTTCCTGGACACCCGCGAGCAGGCCGAGCGCTTCCACAAGCAGCTGCTCACCCACTACCTGCGCGCCCATGCCCGCCAGGGCGAGGACGACCAGATCAGCGTGGCCATCGTCGGCGCCGGCGCCACCGGCGTCGAGCTGTCGGCCGAGCTGCACCATGCCGCGCAGGAGCTGGCCGCCTACGGGCTGACCGGCATCCAGCCGGAGAACATGCGCATCACCCTGATCGAGGCCGGCCCGCGGGTGCTGCCGGCGCTGCCCGAGCGCATCAGCCAGCCGGTGCACCGCACCCTGGAGAAGCTCGGCGTGCGGGTGATGGTCGGCTCGCCGGTCAGCGAGGTGACCGCCGAGGGCCTGAAGACCGCCAGCGGCGAGTTCATCCCCGCCAGCCTCAAGGTCTGGGCCGCCGGCATCCGCGCCTCCAGCCTGCTGAAGGACCTGGACGGCCTTGAGAGCAACCGCATCAACCAGTTGGTGGTGCGCCCGACCCTGCAGACCACCCGCGACGAGAACATCTTCGCCTTCGGCGACTGCGCCGCCTGCCCGCTCGGCAATGGCAGCGAACGCAACGTGCCGCCCCGCGCCCAGGCGGCGCACCAGCAGGCCTCGCTGCTGGCCAAGTCGCTGGTGGCGCGCCTGGACGGCAAGCCGCTGGGGGAATACCGCTACACCGACTACGGCTCGCTGATCTCGCTGTCGCGCTTCAGCGCCGTGGGCAACCTCATGGGCAACCTGATGGGCAGCGTGAAGCTGGAAGGCTGGCTGGCGCGGATGTTCTACATCTCGCTGTACCGCATGCACCAGATGGCGCTGTATGGCGTGACGCGCACGGCGCTGATGATGATCGGCGACCGCATCGGGCGCAGCACCGAGCCGCGGTTGAAGTTGCATTGACGCGCCGGGAAACGGCGGATAACCGCGAACGGTTATGCGCCCTACGCCGAGGCACCTTTCGTAGGATGGGTTGAGTTTACGAAACCCATGCGGTCGTGGTGATGGGTATCGCTTCGCTCAACGCCATCCTACGCCAGGGGGCCCGTACGCCTGTAGGAGCGGATTCATCCGCGATCCGCCCCGTGCTCCCTGTAGGAGCGGGCCCTGCCCGCGATTCGCGCGCAGGGCGCGCTCCTACAGGAGGGTTCGACGGTGGCCTATTGTTCGCGAGCAAGCTCGCTCCTACGAAAAGCCGTGCGCGATCGCAGCGTAACGTTTGCGATGTTTTTCCAGGCATGAAAAAGCCGCCCCGAGAGGCGGCTTTTTCGTACCACTGGCTTGCCTTAGAGCGCGGCGACCAGCGCCGGGGCCGGGAGGCCCTGGAAGTCGATCGACATCATCAGGCTCAGCACGCTGATGGCGATGATGGAGAACGCGAACAGCTTGCGTGCCCACAGGCGATCGTCTTCGGCGCGGAAGCCCGACACGGCGATGAACAGCCACCAGGCGCTGACCGCCAGGGCCACCACCAGGTAACCGTAGCCGGCGAAGCCGGTCAGGGTCAGCAGCAGGGTGGCGGCGCCGAAGGCCAGCACGTAGTAGAGGATCTGCCGCTTGGTCGCTTCGATGCCGCGCGCCACCGGCCACACCGGGATACCCGCCGCCTTGTAGTCGTTCAGGCGGAAGATGGCGATGGCGTAGGAGTGCGGCATCTGCCACAGGCAGAAGATCAGCAGCAGCACCGCGGCGCCCATGTCGAAATGACCGGCCGCGGCGCAGTAGCCCACCACCGGCGGCATGGCCCCGGAGAGGCTGCCCACCAGGGTGCCGTAGATCGAGGTGCGCTTGAGCCACAGGCTGTAGAAGCCGACGTAGACCACGAAGCCGAACGCCGCCATCAGGGTCGCCTGCAGGTTGGTCTTCCACAGCAGCAGGCCGAAGCCGGCCAGGCCGAGCACCACGCCGTGGGCCAGGGCGGCCTTCAGCGAGATCTGCCCGGTCACGGTCACGCGGCCGCGGGTCCGCTCCATGTGGCGGTCGATGTCGCGGTCGATGCAGTTGTTCAGCACGCACCCGCTGGCCACCACCAGCGACAGCCCGATCACCGTCGCCAGCAGCAGCATCGGGTCGACACTGCCGCGCGCGGCGAGGAAGAAGCCCCCCGCCACGGCGATCAGGTTGCCGAAGATGATGCCCGGCTTGGTCACCAGGAGATAACGCTTCAGCTTCACGTCGTCAGCCTCAGTTCACCATCGGCATCATCAGGCCATCGGCGCTGAAGATGATCCACAGCGACAGGCCCACCACCAGCAGGATGACGATCACCGTGAAGATGAACGCCATCACGTTCCAGCGGCCTTCCGAGGACATGTTCATGTGCAGGAAGCACACCAGGTGCACCACCACCTGCACCAGGCCGAGGATGACCATGGTGAGGATGGTCGCGTGGCGGGTGAAGCCGCCGTCCATGACCATGTAGAACGGAATCGCGGTGAGGATGATCGACAGCACGAAACCGATTGCGTAGGAACCCAGGCTGCCGTGGCCGGCGCCGTGGTTGTCGTGTGCAGCGGCGCTCATTACACGGCCCCCATCAGGTAGACGACTGTGAATACGCAGATCCAGACGATGTCCAGGAAGTGCCAGAACAGGCTCAGGCACATCATGCGGGTGTTGGTCTGCGCGGTCAGGCCACGGCTGCCGATCTGCGCCATCAGCACCAGCATCCACAGCAGGCCGGCGGTCACGTGCAGGCCGTGCATGCCGACCAGGGTGAAGAAGGACGACAGGAACGCGCTGCGGCTCGGGCCGAAGCCTTCGACGATCAGGTGATGGAACTCGTTGACTTCCATCGCGATGAACGCGGCGCCGCAGAGGAAGGTCACGCCCAGCCAGGCAATGGCCTTGGCCTTGGCGCCCTTGTGCGCGGCCAGCATGGCCAGGCCGTAGGTGCAGCTGGAGATCAGCAGGATCGCGGTTTCGACGGCCACGTAGGGCAGTTCGAAGATGTCCTTGCCGCTGGGGCCGCCGGCCGTATGGCCGACGAGCACAGCGTAGGTGGCGAAGACACTGGCGAACAGGATGCAGTCGGTCATCAGGTACAGCCAGAAGCCGAAGACCGTCATGCCACCCGCGTCGTGGTGTTCGTGATCGTGGTCATGCCCCGCTTCGTGGGCGACCGAGTGTTTGCTCAATACTGCCGTAGACATGGATCAGACCTGTTTGGCGAGTTGCTGGAAGTGGCGGTTCTCGATGCGCTCGATCTCGTCCGGCTGGACGTAGTAGTCCAGGTCGGTGACGTAGCTGCGCACGATGACGGAGGCGATCATGCCGACGAAGCCGATGCCCGCGAGCCACCAGATGTGCCAGATCGCAGCGAAGCCGAAGATGAAGGCGAACAGCGCGATGGAGAAGCCAGCGGCGGTGTTCTTCGGCATGTGGATCGGCTTGTACGAGGCCGGGGCCTGGTAGGCGCGGCCGTTCTGCTTCATTTCGTGGAAGGCGTCGACGTCACGCACCACCGGCAGCTCGGCGAAGTTGTAGTACGGCGGCGGCGAGGAAGTGGACCATTCCAGGGTACGGCCGCCCCACGGGTCGCCGGTCACGTCGGCCAATTGCTTGCGGTTCTTGATGGAGACGAACAGCTGGATCAGTTGGCTGAGGATGCCGAACAGGATCAGTACGGCGCCGAAGAACGCCACCACCAGGTACGGCTTCCACAGCGGGTTGTCGTAGTGGTTCAGGCGACGGGTCATGCCCATGAAGCCGAGGATGTACAGCGGCATGAAGGCCATGTAGAAGCCGACCAGCCAGCACCAGAAGGAACGCTTGCCCCACTTCTCGTCCAGCTTGAAGCCGAAGGCTTTCGGGAACCAGAAGACGAAGCCGGCCAGGTAGCCGAACACCGCGCCACCGATGATGGTGTTGTGGAAGTGGGCGATCAGGAACAGGCTGTTGTGCAGCAGGAAGTCAGCGCCCGGAATAGCCAGCAGAACGCCGGTCATGCCACCGATGGTGAAGGTGATCATGAAGCCCAGGGTCCACAGGATCGGGGTGTCGAAGCGCAGGCGGCCACGGTAGATGGTGAACAGCCAGTTGAACAGCTTCACCCCGGTGGGGATGGAGATCAGCATGGTCGCAACGCCGAAGAAGCCGTTGACGTCGCCGCCCGAACCCATGGTGAAGAAGTGGTGCAGCCACACGGTGAAGCCGAGGAAGGTGATCGCGGCGCTCGCCCACACCATCGAGGTGTAGCCGAACATACGCTTGCCGGCGAAGGTGGCGGTGACTTCGGAGAAGATACCGAAGGCCGGCAGGATCAGGATGTACACCTCAGGATGGCCCCAGGCCCAGAAGAGGTTGATGTACATCATGGCGTTGCCGCCGAGCTCGTTGGTGAAGAAGTGCATGTCCAGGTAGCGGTCCAGCGACAGCAGGCCCAGGGCCGCGGTCAGGATCGGGAAGGACGCGACGATCAGGATGTTGGCGAAGGTGCAGGTCCAGGTGAAGATCGGCATCTGCATCAGCTTCATGCCCGGGGTGCGCATCTTGAACACGGTGACCAGGAAGTTGATACCGGTCAGCAGCGTACCCATGCCGGATATCTGCAAGGCCCAGATGTAGTAGTCCACACCCACGCCCGGGCTGTAGGCCAGCTCGGACAGCGGCGGGTAGGCCACCCAGCCGGTACGGGCGAATTCGCCCAGGCCCAGGGACACGTTGACCAGCATCGCACTGACCACCAGCAGCCAGAAGCTGAGGGAGTTCAGGAACGGGAAGGCCACGTCGCGGGCGCCGATCTGCAGCGGCACGGCCAGGTTCATCAGGCCGGTCATGAAGGGCATGGCCATGAAGATGATCATGATCATGCCGTGCGCGGTGAAGATCTGGTCGTAGTGCTCAGGCGGCAGGAAGCCGTGGTTGGCGCCTTCGGCCAGGGCCAGTTGGCCGCGCATCATGATGGCGTCGGCGAAGCCGCGCAGCAGCATGATCAGGGCGACGATGATGTACATCACGCCGATCTTCTTGTGGTCGATGGAGGTCAGCCATTCGGTCCACAGGTAGGTCCACTTGCGGTAGTAGGTGATCGCGCCGAAGACGCCGATGCCCAACAGGGCAACGACCGCCAGCGTGACCATGATGATCGGCTCGTGATAAGGCACGGCCGACAGAGTCAGTTTCCCGAACATCTGCGCGGTTACTCCTGGATACTCGGATTGGATTGCGATTCTGCTTCGCCTTCGGCGTGCTCGGCCTTGCCCTTGCCCATGGCCAGACCGGCACGCTCGTGCTTGGTCAGGATGTGCTGGAACAGGTCCGGGGTGACCGAGGAGAAGTAGGTAGCCGGAACGTTCTCGCTCGGCTTGGCCAGCTCGGGGAAGCCTTCCTCGGTGAGGCCGGCCTGGGCGGACTTGACCTTGGCGACCCAGTCCTGGAAGCCCTGCTCGGAAGTGGCGATGGCCTTGAACTTCATGCCGGAGAAGCCGCTGCCGCTGTAGTTCGCGGAGATACCGTCGAACACGCCTTCTTCGTTGGCGATCAGGTGCAGCTTGGTCAGCATCCCGGTCATCGAGTAGATCTGGCTACCCAGTTGCGGGATGAAGAAGGAGTTCATCACGGTGTCCGAGGTGATCTGGAAGTTCACCGGGGTGTCTTTCGGGAAGGCGATCTCGTTGACGGTCGCGATGCCCTGTTCCGGATAGATGAACAGCCACTTCCAGTCCAGCGAGACGGCCTGGATGGTGATCGGCTTGACGTCGGAATCCAGCGGGCGATAGGGGTCCAGCTTGTGGGTGGATTCCCAGGTCAGCCAGCCGAGGATGGCGATGATGATGCAGGGCACCAGCCACACCACCACCTCGATGCGGGTGGAGTGCGCCCAGTCGGGCATGTAGGTGGCCTTGGTGTTGGAAGCGCGGTATTTCCAGGCGAATGCCAGGGTCATGACGATGACCGGCACCACCACGAGCAGCATCAGCAGGGTGCAGGTGATGATCAGCGACTTCTCGTCGACGCCGATCTGCCCCTTGGGGTCGAACAGGACCATGTTGCAGCCACCCAGCGAGAGCAGGGGGAGCAGCACGGACAATCTCTTCAGGTATCCAGAGTACTGGTCTATTTTCATCTTGCGGCCTTAATGGATGAACATAGCTACACCGCCCATGAGATTTACCCACGCAGGGTTCATGCTCGACGAACTGCCCGCCGCGCCTTCCAAGGCGAGACGTCTTAGTGGATCCATGGGGTAGCGAATCGGCGCTGCAAGAAAACAAGGCAAAAGGAACCCAGCCCGGCTTTCGCGTAGCGAAACCGATCCGTGTGCTGATTCGTTCCGTGTTATTCAGCGTGTTGGCGCCTGCCCTGCCGCTTCCTCGGAAGCCTGCCTGGCCGACACCTGTTCACGAGCGGATTGCCCTACTCGTTGTTGAGCGGAAACCCACCACAGTCAGCCCCTCGTTGTTATTCCAGCACCGCCTGCGGCGGGTGCCTGCCAAGGTTCTGCGACGCTGGAACCGAGGCGCTATGGGGTCAGGAATGGGCGGGCGATATTACAAGACATTTCAGAAACCACTGGCAAGGCCTGATGGTCTCATTTTTAACAAGACATTATCTCGCCAGGGTTAAGAGTGGCCGCTGCGACTGCTCGAAAAACGAGCAATCCCCACAGGAAATGCAAGGTTGGAAAGGCGCTTTCCGGAGCCCTCCGAAAGCCCTCGCCAGGAGGCCTGAATGCCACGGCTGGCGCGGCATCCAGCCGCATCGGAAGGAGCCTTGGCGAGGTGCCTTAGAACAACCTCGCAAGGCTGGAAATGATCTCGATCAAGAGAGCCGAAAAAGCTGTCGCAAACGCCCTGCGCAGAGTGCGACACATCGCCGCAGCAAGCGATTCGGGCGGGAAAAGCGTTTCAGATTCTAACGGCGTGGCCGTTTTTGACTGGGCAAAATCCGGCCGGATATGACTGATTTTGCGATGAGTACAAACGGCGAAAAACATTAGCTCGGCGAAGCACTGCTTGGCTTCATACCCGCCCGATCAGGATCGACTGAACCCCGACCGGAAGATAGCGCATTCGAAATGCCTGCGACCTAGCCCCGAAGCCTCGGCATCCGGGCTCATGTATCATTCGCCTTACATACAGTTGCCTGCCGTGCAGGCGCCCTCGAACACAGCCCAAGCGGTGCACCGTGCTCAAGCAGTTCCTGAAATTCCGCAAGCGCGCAGAGCGGCGCCAGATCCGCGAACTCCCGAAGCTCCACCGGGAAACCCAGCGCCTGAAGAATCGCTACCCGAACTACAGTTTCGGGCCGGGCACCTACGGCGAGCCGGAGGTATACGACTGGAACGAAGGCTCGACGCTCAGCGTCGGCGCCTACACCTCGATTGCCGCCGGCGTCGAGATCTACCTCGGCGGCCACCATCGCACGGACTGGATCAGTTGCTTCCCCTTCCCCGCCAAGGTCGAGGAAGCCGCCCATGTCACCGGATACGGCGGCACCAACGGCGACGTGGTCATCGGCAACGACTGCTGGATCTGCTCCAACGTCATGATCCTCTCGGGCGTGACCATCGGCGACGGCGCCGTGGTGGCAGCGGGCGCGGTGGTAACCAAGGACGTGCCGCCCTATGCGGTGATCGGCGGCAACCCCGCGCGCTTCATCCGCTGGCGCTTCGAAGAAGCGGAGCGCGAACTGTTGCTGGCATCCGCCTGGTGGACCTGGCCCGAGGAAGAACTGCGGCGCATCTCACCGCTGCTCTGCTCCAGCGACTTCGCGGCCTTCCGCCGGTACGTCGAAAGCCGCGCAGTGCTTCACCCGTAGCGTAGGTGCTTTAGATTGACTCCGCCCCTCTCCCCAGCCCTCGGCTACGCGCCCCGCCCTAAAGGGAGAGGGGGCTAGTCCGTGCCGAGAGGAGGAATGGTTTCAGCTGGAAACCTTCGGCGCTGCCGGCTAACTCAGGAATACCCACGCACTCCGAACGGTCCCCTCTCCCTTCAGGGAGAGGGTTAGGGAGAGGGAGCGGAGTGGAACCAAAGCGCAGATATCACCGGCCGGTTCGCGAGCAAGCTCGCTCCCAAATCCCAGCGCCAGGCACAACCCCAAGCCGAAAAACAAAAAAGCCCGCAATCTCAACGAGACCGCGGGCTTTTCGATTGCCGTTCACCTGGGCGACCGGCTGGAAGATGGTGGGTCGTGTAGGATTCGAACCTACGACCAATTGGTTAAAAGCCAACTGCTCTACCGACTGAGCTAACGACCCTCGATATGGTCGGGGTAGAGAGATTCGAACTCCCGACATCCTGCTCCCAAAGCAGGCGCGCTACCGGACTGCGCTATACCCCGCTTGGAAGTTGGCTCCGCGACCTGGACTCGAACCAGGGACCCAGTGATTAACAGTCACTTGCTCTACCGACTGAGCTATCGCGGAACGACGAGCCTTCCAATCCCTTCTACGTTTCGGCGTTGCCGTTTCCCGTATCAGAGGCGCGCCATTTTACGGGTCTCGAACGGACTGTCAACCCTCTGATCCAAAAAGTTTTTCTTCTTTTTCTTTGCAGGCCGGCAGGCAGATTGCTATATCTGCATAAAACAAGTTGCCCTCGCCTGCAGGCGCTGAGATCACGGACAGGATCGCCCATGAGTTCGAAGGACACCCCGCCGTCTTCCAACGTCGCCAGCCGGGCCATCCAGCCACGCTTCGGCGAGCTGGTACAGGGCTGCCGGCAGTTGGCGATGAACCACCTGGCGGAACTCCTGGCGGCGGTTTTCGCCCAGGTCGACGACACCCTCTTCGAATGCGCCGAGAAGGCCGAGAACAACCAGGTGCAGGCGCTGTTCTTCGACAGCATGCGCGAGATCCGCCGCCAGCGCCCCACCCTCGAGCGCCTCTATCACCAGCGCTTCGCCAAGGGCCTTGGCGACTTCATGCAGGGCACCCTGCCCTCCCGGGCGCACCTGGAGGAGCTGGACGTCGAGCAGTTGTCCCTGGTCGGCAACGAGGAATACGAGGAAACCCTGCTCATCACCAACATGGTGAACCAGGTCAAGGCGCAGTGCGCGCAATCCCTGTTCGCCCTGGACCAGCGCCTGGCCCTGCTCAACAACGGCAGCAAGCTGGCCGAGGACAGCAACCCCTTCGGCCCCCAGGCGATCGCCCAGTGCTTCCGCGAGATGCTCGCGGAAAGCCGCTTCGCCCTGCGCATCAAGACCGTGCTCTATGTCTTGTTCGACCAGCAGGTGATGCGCAACCTGCCACCTCTATATGAACAACTGAACCGACGCCTGACCGAGGCCGGCATCCTGCCCAACCTGCGCTACCGCGCCCAGCAGGGCTCGCGCCCGGCACCACGCCCGAGCGCAGCGGCCCCCGGACAAGCCACGCCAGCGACGCCGGCAGAGACCAGCGGCGGAGGCAGCAACGCCGCGATGCCTCCCGGCGCCCCGGGCTCATCCGCCAGCACCGAAGCGCCGCCGCTGGACTTCAGCGAGCTGCCGCCCTACCCGCCCAGCGACCAGCAGGCCCTCTACGGCGGCCTCAACGCCCTGCTCGCCGAACACCGGCGGCGCGGCCTGGAGAACTTCGGCCATAGCGACAGCATCGCCCGCCTGACGCCACGCGGGGCGACCCGCACCTACAGCGCCGGGGAACTGCTCGACGCGCTCAATCGCCTGCAGCGTATCTCCGCCCAGGACCTCGCCCGGCGCATCCGCCAGCCCCAGGCGGTCCAGCAGTTCAAGGAAGACCTGCACCAGCAACTGGAAGCCGGCAGCGACCGCCCCGGGCAGAACAAGCTGACCGACCAGGAAGCCGACGTCATCGACCTGGTCGGCATGGTCTTCGACTTCATCCTCGACGACGAAAGCCTGCCGGACAGCTGCAAGACCACCCTCTCCCACCTGCACACGCCCTTCCTCAAGGTGGCCCTGCAGGACAAGGCGCTGTTCACCCAGCACCACCACCCGGCCCGCCGCCTGCTCAACGCCATGGCCCAGGCCGGTTCGCTGTACGGCGGCGACGGCGAGGAGCGCGGGCTGCTGGCGAAGATGCACTGGGTGGTCGAGCGGGTGATCCAGGACTTCGCCGGCGACCTGCGCCTGTTCGACGAGCTGCTCGGCGACTTCAACGAATACATCGGCAACATCCGCCAGAAGGCCGAACTGCGCGAACGCCGCGCCACCGAGGCGGCCCGCGGCCGCGACCGCCTGCTGGGCGCGCGCGAACAGGCGATCGAGGTCATCCGCAAGGCCTGCGCCGAACGCGAGCTGCCGCAGCTGGTGCGCAACTTCCTCGACCTCAGCTGGGCCGACGCCCTGACCTTCATCCTCCTGCGCAACGGCGAGGACAGCGACGAATGGCGCCGCGCCTGCGAGATCGCCGAGCAACTGGCCTGGAGCGTCACACCGCAGGACAGCACCGGCCGTGCGCGCCTGCAAGCCATGCGCCCGGCGCTGCTGGAAGACCTGCGCAAGGGCCTGGAAGTGCTCGGCGGCTACCACGAGGAAGGCATCCGCCGCCTGCTGCAGGACCTGGTCGCCTGCCAGCACGCGATCCAGGCGCAGCAGCCGGAAATCGCCGCCAGGCTGCACCCCGAACTGCCGGAAAGCCCGCTGGGGGCGATGCTCGACGGCGAAAGCGTGGCCGAGCGGCAGACCGAGGAAAGCCTGTCCATCCGCGCCCGGGCGATCATGGAGGAACTGCGCCGCATCGAATTCGGCACCTGGTTCGAGTTCACCGACAGCACGCCGCCACGGCGCCTGAAGCTGTCCTGGTTCAGCCCCACCACGCGCAACTATATGTTCGTCGATCACCTGGGGCAGCGCGTCGCCGTCAAACCCATCGGCCAGTTGGCGCTGGAGATGGAACAGGGCAAGGTGCGCCTGGCCGGAGCCGGGGCCCAGCCCCTGGTCGACCGCGCGCTCGGCGCCATCTACCGCATGCTGCAGCGCTTTGCCGGGCGCCCCAACAGCCCATCCGAGGAGTAAGCGATGGACGAACGCCGCCAGCACAACCGGCACAGCACGGACCTGAAGGTCGAGGTCTTCGACCGCCACACCGGACGCAGCCTCGGCCGCCTGGCCGACCTGTCCGTCGAAGGCTTCATGCTCTGCGGCGTCGACGTGCCGGCAGCGGATTCGGTGCTGGAATGCCGCCTGGTGCCCCTGCCGCCGCTGCACGAGGTGGGCGAGATCACCCTGGGCGCCGACTGCCTGTGGAGCCGCAAGGGCACCGACGGGCAGCTGGGCTGGGCAGGCTTCCACATCATCGACCTGGCGGACGACCAGGCGAAGGCGCTGGAGGAGTTGATAGCGCATCTTTGAGGGGGCTTCGCGCTACGCGAACCATCCTCCGATATCCCATCATTTGCCGCGTTCCTCGTAGGAGCGAGCTTGCTCGCGAATGGTGTTCTGCCGGAAGGAGTTGGCAGGATTCCAAAGAACGCCCTCTCCCTAACCCTCTCCCTGAAGGGAGAGGGGACCGTTGGGCAGACGCTGATGTTCTGGAATCAGCTGGCTAGCACAGAGATTGCCGGCTGAAACCACGCCATTTCTCGGCACGGACAAGCCCCCTCTCCCTTCAGGGAGAGGGCTGGGGAGAGGGAGCGGAGCCACTCCAAGGCACCTGTGCTGCCGGTAAGCACCATTCGCGAGCAAGCTCGCTCCTACAAAAGCAAAAAGCAAAAAAAGAAAAAGCCCCGCAATGCGGGGCTTTCTATCTATAGGCACCAAGATCAGGCAAACACGATCTCGTCGCCCTCCACCTTGGCATGAATCTTCGCCCCCGGAAGGAACTTGCCGGCCAGGATCAGTTGCGCCAGCGGGTTCTCGATCCAGCGCTGGATCGCCCGCTTCAGCGGACGCGCGCCGTACACCGGGTCGAAGCCGACGGCGATCAGCTTGTCCATCGCCTCCGTGCTCAGCTCCAGGCTCAGCTCGCGTTCGGCCAGGCGCTTGCGCAGGCGGCCCATCTGGATTTCGGCGATGCCGGCGATCTGCTCGCGGGCCAGCGGTTCGAACACCACCACTTCGTCGATCCGGTTGATGAACTCCGGACGGAAGTGCGCGTTCACCGCGTCCATCACCGCCGCGCGCTGGGCCTCCTGGTCGCCGACCAGCTCCTGTATCTGCGCCGAACCGAGGTTGGAGGTCATCACCACCACCGTGTTGCGGAAGTCCACGGTGCGGCCATGGCTGTCGGTCAGGCGGCCGTCTTCCAGCACCTGCAGGAGGATGTTGAAGACGTCCGGGTGGGCTTTCTCCACCTCGTCCAGCAGCACCACCGAGTACGGCTTGCGGCGCACGGCCTCGGTCAGGTAGCCGCCTTCCTCATAGCCGACGTAGCCCGGCGGGGCGCCGATCAGGCGGGCCACCGAGTGCTTTTCCATGAACTCCGACATGTCGATGCGCACCAGCGCCTCTTCGGTGTCGAAGAGGAATTCGGCCAGGGCCTTGCACAGCTCGGTCTTGCCCACCCCGGTCGGGCCGAGGAACAGGAAGGAACCGCTGGGCCGGTTGGGGTCGGCCAGGCCGGCGCGGGAGCGGCGCACGGCGTTGGCCACCGCCACCACCGCCTCGTGCTGGCCGATGACGCGCTTGTGCAGCTCGTCTTCCATGCGCAGCAGCTTCTCGCGCTCGCCTTCGAGCATCTTCGACACCGGGATGCCGGTCCACTTGGACACGACCTCGGCGATTTCCTCGTCGGTCACCTTGTTGCGCAGCAGCTGGTTCTCCGCCTTGCCGTGCTGGTCAACCATCTGCAGGCTGCGCTCAAGGTCCGGGATAACCCCGTACTGCAGCTCGGCCATGCGGTTCAGGTCGCCCTTGCGGCGAGCCAGTTCCAGCTCGGTCTTGGCCTGCTCGATCTTCTGCTGGATCTGCGCCGAGCCTTGCACCTCGGCCTTCTCCGACTTCCAGATCTCTTCCAGGTCGGCGTATTCGCGTTCGAGCTTGGCGATGTCTTCTTCCAGCTTGGCCAGGCGCTTCTTGGTGGCCTCGTCGTCTTCCTTCTTCAGCGCCTCGCGCTCGATCTTCAGTTGGATCAGGCGGCGGTCCAGGCGGTCCAGCTCCTCCGGCTTGGAGTCGATCTCCATGCGGATGCGGCTGGCGGCCTCGTCGATCAGGTCGATGGCCTTGTCCGGCAGCTGGCGGTCGGTGATGTAGCGGTGCGACAGCTTGGCCGCGGCGATGATGGCGCCGTCGGTGATGGTCACCCCGTGGTGCACCTCGTAGCGCTCCTTGAGGCCACGCAGGATGGCGATGGTGTCTTCCTCGCTGGGCTCGTCCACCAGCACCTTCTGGAATCGCCGCTCCAGGGCCGCGTCCTTCTCGATGTACTGGCGGTACTCGTCCAGGGTGGTGGCGCCGACGCAGTGCAGCTCGCCGCGGGCCAGGGCCGGCTTGAGCATGTTGCCGGCGTCCATGGCGCCCTCGGCCTTGCCGGCGCCGACCATGGTGTGCAGTTCGTCGATGAACAGGATGATCCGCCCTTCCTGCTTGGACAGCTCGTTGAGCACCGCCTTCAGGCGCTCTTCGAACTCGCCGCGGAACTTGGCGCCGGCGATCAGCGCGCCCATGTCCAGGGCCAGCAGGCGCTTGTCCTTGAGGCCGTCGGGCACTTCGCCGTTGACGATGCGCTGGGCCAGGCCTTCGACGATGGCGGTCTTGCCCACGCCAGGCTCGCCGATCAGCACCGGGTTGTTCTTGGTGCGCCGCTGCAGGACCTGGATGGTGCGGCGGATCTCGTCGTCACGGCCAATCACCGGGTCGAGCTTGCCGTCCTCGGCGCGCTTGGTCATGTCCACGGTGTACTTGTCCAGGGCCTGGCGCGACTCCTCGGCATTGGGGTCGTTGACCGCCTCGCCGCCGCGCAGGTTGTTCACCGCGTTCTCCAGGGCCTTCTTGCTCACGCCCTGGCCGAGCAGCAGCTTGCCGAGCTTGGCGTTGTCGTCCAGGGCGGCGAGCAGCACCAGCTCGCTGGAGATGAACTGGTCGCCCTTCTGCTGGGCCAGGCGGTCGGCCTGGTTGAGCAGGCGCGCCAGGTCCTGCGAGAGGTTCACGTCGCCGGTGGGATTCTGGATTTTCGGCAGCGCGTCCAGCTCTTTATTCAGGGCAGCGCGCAGGGCCGGGATATCGAAGCCGACCTGCATCAGCAGGGGCTTGATGGAGCCGCCCTGCTGGTCGATCAGGGCGCAAAGCAGGTGCACCGGCTCGATGGCCGGGTGATCGTGGCCAACGGCCAGGGACTGGGCATCGGACAGCGCCAGTTGCAGCTTGCTGGTCAAACGGTCGATTCGCATGGAGTTCGTCCTTCCTTCTAGATAGCGGGTCGGGGCGATACCTGCCCCTGATGAAGAAACAACCCGCCGGGATGCCAGTTAGATAAGGACGATTTTGGCCGCTTCAAGCCAAATCGCCATGACGCCGGTCAGTTCGTGCCGGCGCAAGGCCACCACGGCAGCGGCATCCGAATGCAGGGGAAGGGTGTTGCCGACCGCGCCGAGGCGCTCTTCGTAGGATGGGTTGAGCGAAGCGATACCCATCAAGGCAGCATGGGTTTCGCAGGCTCAACCCATACTGCGGGGCTGCGGAACCTGTTCGCGAGCAAGCTCGCTCCTACGAAGATCGGGACCTACAGAGTCAGGTCAACCAGACCAGGCTGGCCTGGCGCCCGGTGCGCGGGTTGCGGCGGTAGGAATAGAAGCGCTCGGTATCGCTGAAGGTGCACAGCCCTCCGCCGTAGACGGCGGTCACGCCACGCGCGGCCAGGCGGATGCGCGCGAGCTGGTAGATGTCGGCCATGTAGCGGCCGGCATTGACGCTGGGCACGAAGGCCGCCGCGGCCTCGGCGTGATCGGCCATGAAGGCTTCACGGACTTCCGGACCGACCTCGAAGGCCTGCGGGCCGATGGCCGGGCCGAGCCAGACCAGCACCTCGCCAGCCGGCACCGCCAGCCTGTCCAGGGTGGCTTCCAGCACGCCGCCGGCCAGCCCGCGCCAGCCGGCGTGGGCTGCCGCAACACGGGTGCCGGCGCGGTCGCAGAACAGCGCCGGCAGGCAATCGGCGGTGAGCACCGCGCAGGCGATGCCCGGCGTGGCGCTCCAGCTGGCGTCGGCAGTGGCGACGCGGGACGGGTCGGCTTCCACCACCTCGATGCCGTGCACCTGGCTCAGCCAGGCCGGCCGGCAGCCCTGTGCCTGTTCCAGGCGGCGGCGGTTCTCGGCCACCGCGGCCGGCTCGTCGCCGACGTGGTCACCGAGGTTGAAGCTGTCGAACGGCGCCTGGCTCACTCCGCCGGCGCGGGTGCTGACGCAGGCGCGCACGTTGGCCGGCGCCGGCCAGTCGGGGATGAGCCAGGGCGAGGTCATACGAAGGACTCGTTGTCCTGACGCAGCAGGCTGAGCAGCCAGGTGAAGTCGTCGGGCAGCGGCGACTCCCACTTCATGCGCATGCCGGTGGCCGGGTGGTCCAGTTCGAGGAAGCGCGCGTGCAGGGCCTGGCGCGGGAAGTCGCGCAGCGACTCGACCAGCGTCGGGCTGGCCCCCGGCGGAATGCGGAAGCGCCCGCCGTAGACCGGGTCGCCCACCAGCGGGAAGCCGATGTGCGACATATGTACGCGAATCTGGTGGGTGCGGCCGGTCTCCAGCTTCACCCGGGTGTGGGTGTGCGAGCGGAAGCGCTCCAGCACCCGGTAATGGCTGATCGCCTGCTTGCCGGTGGACACCACCGCCATCTTCTGGCGCATCACGCCGTGGCGGCTGATGGGCGCATCGATCTTGCCGCCGGCGACGATCACCCCGACCACGATGGCCTCGTAGATACGGCTCACCGAGCGCGCCTGCAGCTGGGCGACCAGGTTGGTGTGGGCTTCGAGGGTCTTGGCCACCACCATCAGGCCGGTGGTGTCCTTGTCCAGGCGGTGCACGATGCCGGCGCGCGGCACGTTGGCCAGGTGCGGCACGTGGTGCAGCAGGGCGTTGAGCAAGGTGCCGTCCTGGTGCCCGGCGGCCGGGTGGACCACCAGCCCCGCGGGCTTGTCGATCACCAGGATGTGCTCGTCCTCGTAAACGATGTCCAGCTCAATGTCCTGGGCCTTCCACTCGCCCTGGGCCTCCAGCTGCACCTCCAGCGCCAGGCGCGAGCCGGCGTGGACGACGTCCTTCGGGCGCAGCACGGCGCCGTCGACGGTCAGGCGGCCGTCCTTGATCCAGCCGGCCAGGCGCGAGCGGGAGTGTTCGGGGAAGAGTTGTGCGGCGACCTGGTCGAGGCGTTGGCCGCCCAGGTCGAACGGCACTTCTGCCGCCAGTTGGATGAGATCGGACATGATGGGACACAGTAGGCGCGCCACCTTTTGGTGGGCGGCACGCTGTGGTTAAATACGGGGCCTTTGTCCCAGGGGTTCGCCTGGGGCGCCAATCATAACAGACGGATGCGGCCGCGACAGCCGACCGTCCAGGGACGCAAGCCGCCATGCAAGTGAAACACCTGCTGCTGATCGCCACCCTCGTCTTGGTCTCCGCCTGCTCGTCCAAGGGCGACAAGGTCGACGAGAACCTGAGCGAGAGCCAGCTGTACCAGCAGGCGCAGGAAGACCTCGGCAACAACAGCTACACCAACGCCATCAACAAGCTGAAGGCGCTGGAGTCGCGCTACCCGTTCGGCCGCTACGCCGAACAGGCGCAGCTGGAGCTGATCTACGCCAACTACAAGAACGCCGAGCCGGAAGCCGCGCGTTCGGCGGCAGAGCGCTTCATCCGCCTGCACCCGCAGCATCCGAACGTCGACTACGCCTACTACATGAAGGGCCTGGCCTCCTTCGACCAGGACCGCGGCCTGATGGCGCGCTTCCTGCCGCTGGACCTGACCAAGCGCGACCCGGGCGCGGCGCGCGACTCCTTCAACGAGTTCGCCCAGCTCACCAGCCGCTTCCCCAACAGCCGCTACGCCCCGGACGCCAAGGCGCGCATGGTCTACCTGCGCAACCTGCTGGCGGCCTACGAAGTGCACGTCGGCCACTACTACCTCAAGCGCAAGGCCTACGTGGCCGCCGCCAACCGTGGCCGCTACGTGGTGGAGAACTTCCAGGAGACCCCGGCCGTCGGCGATGGCCTGGCGATCATGACCGAGGCCTACCAGCGCCTGGGCCTGAACGACCTGGCCGACAGCAGCCTGCAGACCCTCAAGCTCAACTACCCGGACAACCCCAGCCTGAAGGACGGCCAGTTCGAGCCCCGCGAGGACGACGACAGCAGCCGCTCCTGGCTGGCCAAGGCCACCCTCGGCCTGATCGACTCCAACACCGCGCCGCCGCAGATGGAAACCCAGGCGAGCAAGGACGTGATGCGCCAGTACGAAGACGCGCGCCAGCAGATTCCGCGCGAGCTGCAGCCCGAGCACCAGGACGAGGAAGTCGAGAAGCCCGACACCAGCGGCAAGAAGAGCCACTCCTGGTGGCACTACCTGACCTTCGGCCTGGTCGACTGATCGACCCGCCATGCAGAGGGAGGCTCCGGCCTCCCTTTTTCATGCCCGCGCGAATCTGCCGCACAGTACCGGTCCGCGCGACTTGTACGCCGTGGTGGCTCGGATAAACTGCGGCTCTTCACGAAAAAAGGGAACGCCATGGTCCGCCTGCTGTTCTGGATCCTCCTCATCGCCCTGATCTGGTGGCTGTGGCGCAAGGCTACCCGCCCGCAACGTCCGCCCCAGACGCCGCCGGACGACCCGGCCGAGCCCATGGTCCGCTGCGCCCAGTGCGGCGTGCACGTACCGCGCGCCAACGCGCTGCAGCACGAGCAGCGCTGGTACTGCAGCCAGGCGCACCTGCAGCAGGACAGCCAGCGGCATGGCTAAGGCCATCCCCATCAGCGGCCAGCAGGGGCAGCGCATCCTCCGCCTGTACCACCTGTACCGCCTGAGCATCGGCCTGCTGCTGGTGCTGCTGATTTCCAGCGACCTCGACGACCGCGTGCTCAACGTCGGCCAGTCGGCGCTGTTCCATGCCAGCTGCTGGAGCTACCTGATCGTCAACATCCTGATCGCCGTGCTGATGCCGACGCCGCGCCAGTTGCTGCCGATCTTCCTCCTGGCGCTGTTCGACATCCTCGCGCTGTGCGGCCTGTTCTACGCCGCCGGCGGCGTGCCCAGCGGCATCGGCAACCTGCTGGTGGTGGCGGTGGGCATCGCCAACATCCTGCTGCGCGGGCGCATCGGCCTGCTGATCGCCGCCGTCGCCGCGATCGGCATGATCTACCTGACCTTCTACCTCAGCCTCAGCCAGCCCACGGCGATCAACCACTACGTCCAGGCCGGCAGCCTCGGCGCCCTGAGCTTCGCCGCCGCGCTGCTGCTGCAGGGCCTGGCGCGGCGCCAGCAACTCACCGAGCACCTGGCCGAGGAACGCGCCACCACCGTGGCCAACCTCGAAGAACTCAACGCCCTCATCCTGCAGCGCATGCGCACCGGCATCCTGGTGCTGGACAGCCGGCACCGAGTGCTGCTGGCCAACCAGAGCGCCCTGGGCCTGCTGGCCCAGCCGGAACTGGCCGGCAAGCTCGCCACCGAGCATTGCCCGGAGCTGCTCGACAGCCTGCAGCAGTGGGAGCGCAACCCCTCGCTGCGCCCGCCCAGCCTGCAGGCGCCCGAAGGCGGCCCCATGCTGCAGCCGAGCTTCATCCCGCTGCGCCGCGGCGAGGAGCAGCACACCCTGGTGTTCCTCGAAGACATCTCGCAGATCGCCCAGCAGGCCCAGCAGCTCAAGCTGGCGGCCCTGGGCCGGCTCACCGCCGGCATCGCCCACGAGATCCGCAACCCCCTGGGCGCCATCAGCCACGCCGCGCAGCTGCTGCAGGAATCCGAAACGCTCGACGCCCCCGACCGGCGCCTGACGCAGATCATCCAGGACCAGTCGCGACGCATGAACCTGGTGATCGAGAACGTCCTGCAACTGTCGCGGCGACGCCAGGCCGAGCCGCAACAGCTGGACCTCAGGCAGTGGCTGCAACGCTTCACCGACGAGCAGCGCGAAGGCCTGCGCGGCGACCAGCAGATCCACCTGCAAATGGGCGGCGGCGAGATTCAGACGCGCATGGACCCCAGCCAACTCACCCAGGTGCTGGGTAACCTGGTGCAGAATGGGTTACGGTACAGTGCCCGGCAGAATGGCAGCGGCCAGGTGTGGTTGAACCTGTTCCGCGACCGGGACAGCGACCTGCCGGTGCTGGAGGTGCTCGACGACGGCCCCGGCATCGCCCCGGAGCAGCTGGGCAAGCTGTTCGAACCCTTCTTCACCACCGAGAGCAAGGGCACCGGGCTGGGCCTGTACATTTCCCGCGAGCTGTGCGAAAGCAACCAGGCTCGCATCGACTTCAAGAACCGCGACGAAGGCGGTGGCAGCTTCCGCATCACCTTCGCCCACCCGCGCAAGCAGAGCTGAAAGAAAAGAGCATGAGCCGGCAAAAAGCCCTGATCGTCGACGACGAACCGGATATCCGCGAGCTGCTGGAGATCACCCTCGGCCGCATGAAGCTGGACACCCGCAGCGCCCGCAACGTCAAGGAGGCCAAGGAATACCTGGCCCGCGAGCCCTTCGACCTGTGCCTGACCGACATGCGCCTGCCCGACGGCACCGGCATGGACCTGGTGCAGCACATCCAGCAGCGCCACCCGCAGGTGCCGGTGGCCATGATCACCGCCTTCGGCAGCCTGGACACCGCGGTCAACGCGCTCAAGGCCGGCGCCTTCGACTTCCTCACCAAGCCGGTGGACCTCGGCCGCCTGCGCGAACTGGTGGCCACGGCCCTGCGCCTGCGCTCGCCGGGCGCGGAGGACGCGCCGGTGGACAACCGCCTGCTGGGCGATTCGCCGCCCATGCGGCAGATGCGCAACCAGATCGCCAAGCTGGCGCGCAGCCAGGCGCCGGTCTACATCAGCGGCGAATCCGGCAGCGGCAAGGAGCTGGTGGCCCGGCTGATCCACGAACAGGGCCCGCGCAGCGAAGTGGCCTTCGTCCCGGTGAACTGCGGCGCCATCCCGTCCGAGCTGATGGAAAGCGAATTCTTCGGGCACAAGAAAGGCAGCTTCACCGGCGCCGTGGAAGACAAGCAGGGCCTGTTCCAGGCCGCCAACGGCGGCACCCTGTTCCTCGACGAAGTGGCCGACCTGCCCTTGCCGATGCAGGTGAAACTGCTGCGCGCCATCCAGGAAAAGGCCGTGCGCGCAGTGGGCGGCCAGCAGGAAGTGGCGGTGGACGTGCGCGTGCTCTGCGCCACCCACAAGGACCTGGCCGCGGAAGTCGCCGCCGGCCGCTTCCGCCAGGACCTCTACTACCGCCTGAACGTCATCGAACTGCGCGTGCCGCCGCTGCGCGAGCGCCGCGAGGACATCCCGCTGCTCACCGAGCGCGTGCTCAAGCGCCTGGCCAGCGACAGCGGCCTGGCCGCGGCACAGGTCAGCCCCGAAGCCCTGGAAAAGCTCAAGAGCTACCGTTTCCCGGGCAACGTGCGCGAGCTGGAGAACATGCTCGAGCGCGCCTACACCCTGTGCGAAGACGACGTCATCCAGCCCAACGACCTTCGTTTCGCCGAGGCCACCGGCGGCGGCGAAAGCGGCGAGGCCAGCCTGGCGCAAATCGACAATCTCGAGGATTACCTCGAAGAGATCGAGCGCAAGCTGATCATGCAGGCGCTGGAGGAAACCCGCTGGAACCGCACGGCCGCAGCCCAGCGATTGGGTCTGACGTTCCGTTCGATGCGCTATCGCTTGAAGAAGCTGGGTATCGATTGAGCAAGGGGCATGCCCTTATGCCCTGCCTGTCTTCGCGAACGGGATCACGCCAACGGCGTCGCCACCAACCGCCCTTCCGGCGCATAGGGTTGCGCCTCGATGATCGGCTCGCGCTTCGACATCAGGTCCGCCAGCAACCGGCAGGACGCCGGCGCCAACACCAGGCCGTTGCGGTAGTGCCCGGTGTTCAGCCAAAGCCCTTCGTACCCCGGCACCTGGCCGATGAAGGGAATGCCCTCGGGCGAACCCGGCCGCAGCCCTGCCCAATGCCCCACCGGCGCCTGCCCGGCGAGCGCCGGCAGCAATTCCTCGGCGGAAGCGCGCAGGCTGGCCAGGGCCTCGTCCGTGGGCGTCTTGTCGAAGCCGGCGTGCTCCAGGGTGCTGCCCACCAGGATATGGCCGTCGCGCCGGGGAATGGCGTAGCGCCCCTTGGCCAGCACCATGCTCGACAGGAAATCCGCCACGCACTTGTAGAGAATCATCTGCCCCTTCACCGGCGCGACCGGCAGTTCCAGGCCCAGGCCGGCCAGTAGCTCGCCGCTCCAGGCGCCGGCCGCCAGCACGGTCGCATCGGCCCGCAGCTCGCCGGCGGCGCAGCGCACGCCGCGAATGGCGCCCTGCTCCTGGATGAAACCGCTGACCTCGCAACCCTCAAGCACCTCGACGTTCGGCATGCGCCGCAGCGCCTCGCGCAGCGAACGCGCCAGGCGCGGGTTGCGCACGTTGGCCACGCCCGGCATGTGGACCGCTTTCTGGAAACCGGCCCCCAGCGCGGGGACGGCATCATGGACCGCCGAAATGTCTACCTCCTGCAACGGGCGGTCGTTGGCGCGGGCCCAGGCCAACGCCTCGGCCTGGTCGTCCAGGTCCAGCCAGTAGAGGCCGGTGACGTGCACCTCGGGGTCGACGCCGGTGTCCTCCAGCAGTTGCTGGCCCAGCGCCGGATAGAAGTCCTGCGACCAGTGCGCCAGGTTCGCCACCGCCCGGCTGTAGCGCCAGGGGTAGAGCGGGGAAACGATGCCGCCGCCGGCCCAGGAGGCCTCGCGCCCGGTCTCGCCACGCTCGACCAGAGTCACCCGCAGCCCCTCGCGCCCCAGGGTCCAGGCGCTCAACAGCCCGACAACGCCACCACCGACAAGCAGAACATCCGACATACCGCTGCACCTCGAACCGACAGGAAACCGGACGGTCATCCGGCGCGCCACTATACCAACCCCACCAGAGCGAAGCGCCCTACACCTTCGACGGAATCGACGCACGACATCCAAGGCCCAGATAACGGACCAAAAGAAAGATACTGCGGCAGCAAGGCAAAGCCAGGGACGGCTCCTCATGCCCAAGAATCGCGGATTCAGCCTGCTGGAAGCATTGCTCTCGATTCTCCTGCTCTCGCTGCTCGCCAGCCTGGCCGTACCGGCCTTCGACAACCTGCTCCAGTCAAATCGCGCCCTTGTCGCCCTGCACAGCCTGCATGGCGCCCTGAGCCATGCCCGGCAAACCGCGGTACTGACCGGCCGCCCGGTCAGCGTCGTGGCCCACGAAGGCGATTGGGCCAAAGGCTGGGCGCTGTTCCACGACGACAACAACGACGGCCAGCAGCAATCCGGCGAACCCCGGCTGCGCCTCCACCCGCCCCTGGAAGGCGTGCAGATATACCCGGACGAAACCTCCCGCAGCTACATCCACTACCGCCCCCAGGGCCAGGCCATCCGCCCCAACGGCGCCTTCCACGCCGGCCATTTCCGGATATGTGCCCAACACGCCACAGCCCACCGGATCGTGATCAACCGCAGCGGCCGCATCCGCCACGAAAGCGCCCCCAGCGCCAGCCTCTGCCCACGCTGACCAGCGCACAGCCGCTCTGCGACCGAGGTCACAGAAGACCAGCGGACATGACCGGACATCGCGCGTTTTGTATCGGCCATCCAACAAAAAGGGACATTTCCCACACAAATTGGCAGCATTTCCTTCAAGGCAAATAGGAGGAATGCGCCATGTCGCGCCCCCAGAAAATGGCGGGGTTCACATTGGTCGAGCTGATGATCGTCGTAGCGCTGCTGGTGATATTCGCCACCATCGCGCTACCCAGTTTCAGCTACCTGATCAAGACCAACCGGACTCAGAGCGCCGCCAGCGAACTCGCCTCCCTGCTGCAATACGCCCGCGCCGAGGCGGTGACGCGCAATGTCGATATCACTGCAGCAGCCAGCAGCGGAGCCTGGACAGTCAGCCAGGGCAATACCGTCCTTCGCCAACTGGATAGCCAGCAAAGCACCCTCAGCATCCTGCCGGCCACTGCCTCGGTGACCTTCTATCCGAACGGCACCGCCTCCGCCAATACCAACATCTACATCTGCAACGACGGTGATGCCGCCACCGGCTATCAATTGACCGTCAGCGTGGCCGGACAGGTGAGACTGTGGCCTCGCGGCACGTCGGACGCAGGTGAAGCACTCGGGAGTTGCGGATCATGAATGACGTTCGCAGGCAATCCTCCGGCTTCAGCCTGATCGAGGTGCTGGTCGCCCTGCTGCTGATCTGCATCGGGGTGCTGGGCATGGTCGCCATGCAAGGACGCACGGTGCAGTACACCCAGGACTCCGTGCAACGCAGCACCGCCGCCATGCTGGCCAACGAGATGCTGGAGACCATGCGCAGCAACCGCGACCAGGTCTATACCGCCAGCGGCAACCTCAACCCGAACTCGGCGTATTTCACCGGTAGCGACGGCTACCCGGAGGCGCCCGAGGAGGGAAGCTGCCAGCCGCTCCCCGCCAACGCCAACCCCGCCGAGCAGCTCAACTGCTGGCTGACTCGCGTGCAGGAGACACTGCCCGGCGCCAGCGGTCTGGCAGCCGAGGTGCACGTCTGCCGCGCGGGGAGCAGCGCCGGCACTTGTGGCAGTGCGGGCCGCGCCATCGAAATCCAGGTGGCCTGGCGGGTGAAGAGCGGCGAGTGCATGGATGCGGCGGACAGCGGCGACGACAAGACCATCTGCCGCTATCGGGTAAGAGCGGAAATCTGAGGCGGACCAGCATGCAGAAGCGCCAGCAAGGCCTGTCCCTGATCGAGCTGATGGTCGCCCTGACCGTCAGCAGTTTCCTGATCATCGGGATAGTGCAGATCTTCATCGACAACAAGAACACCTTCGTCTTCCAGCAGGCCCAGACGGAGAACCAGGAAAACAGCCGCTACACCTTCCTGCTGCTCGACCAGGAACTGAGCAAGACCGGCTACCGGCGCCAGCCCGACCGTGGGTTCGATACCAGTTTCCCGGCGGCAGACTCAAGCAGCGGAGCCCCGGAGGGATGCGCATTCGCCAAGGGTCAGACTGTCACGCTGGCCAGCGACAGCGGCATCTGCATCCGCTATGAACCCCGCGACCCCGACGAGCGCAACTGCCTGGGGGCGAAGCCCGCCGACGGAACCGTTCCCGACGAGCCCTACACCACCAGCACGCTGACCGTGATGGAAAAGTTCTTCATCGAAGACAACGAACTCAAGTGTGCAGCGGGTGAAGATGAGCCAGGGACCATCCTAAGAGGCGTCGCCGACATTCAGTTCGAGTACGGCGTCGGTCCGCAGACCGATGAACGCCAGGTCAACACCTACACGACCTCCCCGGGCACCCTGCCGATCCGGGCCGTGCGCTATGCCGCCCTGATGGTGAGTTCGGTCAATGCCCGCCAGGGCATGGATAGCGCCACCCTGACGCAATGGAAGGCCCGCTATCCCGACTCCGGCATCGGCACCGACAGCGGGCAGCTCTACCAGATCGCCCAAGGCTCGATCACCCTCAGGAACCTCATGCCATGAATGCATCCCGCCATTCGCAGCAGGGCGCGATCCTGTTCGTCTCGCTGATCATCCTGCTGGTCATCTCCGTGCTGGCCATCTCCAGCGTCCGCCAGTCGGCGCTGGAAGCCCGTATCACCGGCAGCGTGGCCGAGGAGAAGCGCCTGTTCAACGGCGCCGAATCGGCGCTACGCAACACCGAGGAGAGCCTCAGCGAGTCGCTGCTGCCGCCCGACCGCTGCCCGGCGGACGCCACCACCGATGACCTGCCCTGTATCTGGAACAAGACCGCCAACGATTATGCCCAGGACTTCTCCGACGCCATGGGCTACACCGGCACGGGCGTTACGCCCTCCACGCAGACCACCACTGTCAGTCGCTACATGATCGCCGCCCCAAGCGGCAACGTCGGCGGCCAGTCGATCAACCCCGAGTACGGCTCGATGATGCTGGGCAACGGCACCTTCTTCTATGAAGTGAACAGCCGCGCCTCCAGCAACAACCGCACGGCCCCACTGCGCTCCGTGGTGGCCCGGGTATACAACAACTGACTCCCAGGCACTGACATGAAGACTCTCCGTCAAACCGCGATCAACGCCAGCGCCAGCCTGCTCTGCGCCCTCCTGCTTCCGTGCGCCAGCGCCTGGGCAGACATCGACATCTCGCGCACCCCGGTCTTCGTCAACGACTCGGTGCCACCGTTGAACATGCTGGTCATGGGCCGTGACCACAAGCTGTATTACGAGGCCTACAACGACGCTTCCGACCTCAACGGCGACGGCATTCTCGACGTGGGCTACAAGGGGCACCTGGACAAGGAACACGGCGGCATCGACTACTACGGCTACTTCAACTCGTTCGCCTGCTACGACTACAGCGACGGCCGCTTCAGCCCGGTCAGCGCCACCACCGACAAGAAGTGCCCCGGCCACTGGAGCGGCGACTTCCTCAACTACCTGGCCACCTCGCGCATGGACGCCCTGCGCAAGGTGCTCTACGGCGGCTACCGGGTGGAGGACACCACCACCTCCACCGTGCTGCAAGGCTCCTATGTTCCCCAGGACGACCACGCCTGGGGCAAGGAATACCTGAGCGAGGCCTACGACGGCTACCGCATTTCCGACTACACCCCGCTGAGCCAGCCGGCGGCCGGCGGCTACCGCCACCTGTTCGCCGTGGTGTCGCTGACCCAGGACACCGGCGTGCCGCAGTTGCGCACCCTGACCAACACCAGCTTCCGCATCTGGAACTGGGTGTCGAAGGAGCGGCCGGTAGCCGGCAGCACCTGCGTGAACAGTTCCGGCTCGGAGGTCAACTGCACCAGTGGCGGCCCCAGTGGCGGCAACTGGACCATCGTGCCCGCCGACCAGATGTCGGGCCTGACGCTCACCACCTGGAAGGACTCGCGCTCGACTTCCACCAACAAGTCGCAGATGGACGACCTGTTCAACAACTACAGCAGCAACTCTGCAAAATGCGGTAGCGGAACGCCATCATTCACCAACATAAGCACCGGCCAGAACTTCACCAACCCCTACTCCGCTAACGGCTGTGGCCAGGATGGCTATCACACGCTGATCACCGGCACCCTGACCCCGGCGCTGACGGGCGTCTACCAGTTCTCGGTGGACGGTGACGACGCGGTCGAATTCCAGGTCAATGGCGTTACCGCGTCCTACTATGGCGACCACGGCAAGGCCGGCGGCGGCGGCAACGGCACCACCGCCTCGGTGACGCTCACCGCGGGTACCGCCTATACCTTCAAGTTCCGTCACGAGGAAAATAGCGGCGACGCCAACTTCTACCTGTACTGGAAGACCCCGGCCACCGGCACCAGCGAGATGACCGACAGGAACGTCAAGGTCTCGGTCTGCCCCAGCGGCACCGACAACGCCGGCCTGCGCGAAAGCAACTGCACCGCCTACGGCAACGGCTTCAAGCCGACCGGTATCCTTCACGACTACGGCGCCACCAACAAGATGTACTTCGGCCTGCTCACCGGCTCGTTCCAGAAGAACATCAGCGGCGGCGTGCTGCGCAGCCAGTTGCAGAGTTTCTCCAAGGAGTACAGCTCGACCACCGGGCAATACTGCTTCGCCGGCACCAACGTGTGCGGTTCCGACGGCGTGACCAACGGCATCGTGGCGACCATCAACAAGCTGCGCATCATCGACTTCAACTACGGCGACCATACCTACGGCTGCGGCTGGATCACCACGCGCCCGATCACTCAGAACGACACCTGCTACATGTGGGGCAATCCGATCGGCGAAATGATGTACGAGACGATGCGCTACTTCTCTGGCGAGACCAGCCCCACCAGCACCTATGACTATGGCTCCGGCAACAGCAAGGACAAGGACGTGCTGGGCCTTCCGCGCATCGGCACCTGGACCCCGCCCTACAAGTCGACCGCCAACCCCAATGGCTACCCCGTGTGCTCGGTCCCGGCCATGACGGTCATCAGCGACATCAACCCGTCCTATGACTTCAAGCTGCCGGGCAGCAAATGGTCCACCGACGTTTCGGCGCCTTCCTCAGGATCGCTGGCGGGCCTGAACGTCTCCACCGAGGCGGACAAGATCTGGGCAGCCGAAGGGGGTGGCAGCAAGTCCATCTTCATCGGCGAATCCAACGGTGTCGCCGACAGTGCCCCCACAGCCAAGACCGTCAGCAACCTGTCCACCGTCCGCGGTTTGGCGCCGGAGGAACCCAGCAAACAGGGCACTTACTACTCCGCTGCCGTGGCGCGCTATGGCGCGAACAACAAGATCGGCGGCGACAAGGCCCTGTTGACCTACTCGGTAGCACTGGCCTCGCCCCTGCCGACCATCAAGTTCCCCGTCACCAGCAATGGCGTCACCAGCGTGGTGACCGTGGTGCCCTTCGCCAAGTCCGTCGGTGGCAGCAGCATCGACGCGAACGGCAGCTTCCAGCCCACCGACCAGATCGTCGACTACTACGTGGAGAAGTTCGCCAATACTTCGCCAGCCTGTAATGGCGGCACGCCCAGCCTGGTCAGCGACTGCGACGCCACCCTCAACGGCGGCCGTCCCTACGCCAAGTTCCGCATCAACTACGAGGACGTGGAACAGGGCGCCGACCATGACATGGACGCCATCGCCCTGTATGAATTGCTGGTCAACGATCAGGGCAAGCTGGTCATCAACATGACCTCCGAATACGCCGCCGGCGGCATCGACCAGCACATGGGCTACGTGATCTCCGGCACCACCAAGGACGGTATCTACCTTGAGGTCAAGGACCAGGGCGGCAACAACGTCGCCTACAAGCTGGATACTCCCGATGGTCGCGATCCCAACTACTGCAACGCGACCACCAAACCCAACGACTGCACCCTGAGCCGGCTCAGCTCCTCGCGCACCTTCACCCTGTCGGGCACCCCGGCGGCCACCTTCCTGGAGAACCCGTTGTGGTACGCCGCCAAGTACGGCACCAACGCGACCAACAACGACACCGATGGCAACGGCGTGCCGGACAACTACTTCCTGGTCACCAACGCCCTGACGCTGAAGGACCAGTTGAACAAAGCGTTCAACGACATCTACCAGCGCAACAGCTCCGTCTCCACCCCGTCGGTGGAGCGCCTGCAACCCGGCGCCTCGATCAGCGACGCGCGCTCGGTATACCGCTCCAACTTCCTGGTGGACGACTGGTCGGGCGACCTGATCAAGGAGACCATCAACCCGGCCACCTTCGCCCGCACCGTGGTCTGGCACGCCAAGGACCAGTTCCCGAGCACCCGTAACATCAAGTTCAAGGGCAGCAACGGCAGCCTGACCACCCTCACCCACAGCAACCTGTCGGGTGTGACCTACAACGGCGTCGACCTGCAGACCACCCTGACCTCCGCGCAGCTCGGCTACGTGCTGGGCGACCGCAGCGGCGAAGGCAGCAGCTTCCGCCGGCGCAGCACCCTGCTGGGCGACATCATCAACTCCAACCCGGTGGTGGTCTCCGGCGCCCAGTACCTGGCCTACCTGGCAGGCGCCATCGATGGCGGCTACCAGAAGTACGCCGACTTCATCGAAGCCAAGAAGACTCGCCGCACCCAGGTCTACGTCGGCGCCAACGACGGCATGCTGCACGCCTTCGACGGCACCACCGGCGTGGAGAAATTCGCCTTCGTGCCCCGCGCCGTCATCCCGAACCTGCAGTACCTGAGCAGCAAGGACTACACCGCCGCCCAGCACCGCTGGTTCGTCGACGGCAGCCTGACCGTGCGCGACGTCTACTACGACGACGCCTGGCATACCGTGCTGGTGGGCACCCTGGGCGCCGGCGGCAAGTCCGCCTTCGCCCTGGACGTGACCGACCCGGACAACATCGCCCTGCTCTGGGAGTTCGACGACGACAACGCCAGCAGCAAGGACAGTACCAACACGACGCTGAGCAACCTCGGCTTCACCATCCCCACCCCGGTGGTCGCCCGCCTGCACAGCGGGCAATGGGGCGTGCTGCTGCCCAATGGCTACAACAGCGCCAACAACAGCAGCGGCAAGGCGGTGATGTACGTGCTGGACATCAAGACCGGCGCCGTCCTCAAGACACTGGAGGCACAGGGAGCTGCAGGGACCAATGGCCTGTCCAGCATCCGTGGCGCCGACAACAACAGCGATGGCATCATCGACTACGCCTACGCCGGCGACCTGCAGGGCAACCTGTGGCGCTTCGACCTGATCGACAGCTCCGCCACCAACCCCTTCGCCAACACCAACGTCCAGGCCTCGACCTTCAAGACATCCTTCAACGGCACCCCGCTGTACGTGGCCAAGGATGCCGACGGCAGTGGCGGTGTGCGCCAACCGATCACCGCGCCGCCATCGCTGGTACGCCATCCCTCGACCACTGGCTATCTGGTGATCTTCGGTACCGGCCGCTACCTGGGCACCGTCGACAAGACCAGCCCGTTCCAGTTGCAGACGCTCTACGGCATCTGGGACAAGAAGACCAAGGGCGAAGCGGTCACCAGCACGCCAACCCTGTCGCGGGCCAACCTGCAAGGGCAGACCATTTCGTCCCAGGTGAACGGTGCGACCTTCGCCGACAACACGGCCAACACCTTCGATATCCGTCTGCTCAGCCAGAACAGCGTGGACTGGACGACGAAAAGCGGCTGGTACCTGAACCTCCAGGTCACCGGGGGCAGCCTGGTAGGCGAGCGGATCGTCGACGAAATGGCGGCCCGTGGTCAGGCCCTGCTGATCAACACCCGCACACCCAGCCTGGATGTGTGCCAGGCTGGTGTGGAAGGCTGGTCGTACGGCCTCGACCCTTATACCGGCGGTCGCGCCGACTTCAACATCTTCGACTTCAGCCAGAACTTCGTGGTCGACCAGGGCGACGCCTACGTTTCCGGCGACACCAGCCAGGTGGTCTCCGGCTACAAGACCCCGGCCGGTGGCGCGGCGCTTTCCGGCAATACCCGCTTCACCGCCGACGGAGCGCCGATGAACATCAGCTTCGGCCCCGAGTCCACCGGACGCCAGACCTGGCGCGCAGCCCCGCAATGAGGAAGCAGTACATGAAGAAGACAGCGGGTTTCACCCTGATCGAGATGATGATCGTGGTGGCCATCATCGGCATCCTGGCGGCCATCGCCTATCCCAGCTACCAGGAATACGTCCTGCGCGGCAACCGCAGCGAAGGGCAGGCTCTGCTCAACGACGCGGCCGCGCGTCAGGAGCGCTACTTCGCCCAGAACAATGCCTATGTCACTGACCAAGACGACATCGGCAATTTGAATATGCGCAATACAAACGGCACGACCGTGACCTCGGATACCGGCAAGTACGCGCTGACCATCAGCAACCCCAACGGAAGCGGTGGCTACCTGCTGACGGCAACCCCGCAGGGCGTGCAGACGAGAGATACCAAATGCGGGAACCTGACGCTCAATGCCATGGGCACCCGCGGCGTCAGCGGCAGCACCAGTGTGAACGACTGCTGGAAGTGAAACGCTGCCCCTACGGAGCAGGAACAGGAGAAATGCCGTCGTAGGATGGGTTGAGCGAAGCGATACCCATCACCACGGCAGCATGGGTTTCGCAAGCTCAACCCATCCTACGCAGAGCGCCTAGGCGCAGTCGGCAAGCCCCAGGCGGGATACAGCGTGGGAGCGGACTTATCCGCGATTCCGCCGGCAAGGCCGGCGTTCGGTCGAATATGGCTCCTGGAGGGGACGGAAGATGCCGCCTGGCAGGAACGGGTTTAAACCGCCTTCACCCGCAGTTCCTTGGGCATCGAGAAGGTAATGTTCTCCTCCCGCCCATCCAGCTCCACCTCGGGCTCCGCGCCCCATTTGCGCAGTTGTTCGATCACCCCGCGCACCAGCACTTCCGGGGCGGAGGCGCCGGCGGTGATGCCGATGCGCCGCTTGCCTTCGAACCATTCGCGCTTGAGGTCCTCGGCGCCGTCGATCAGGTAGCCGGGGGTGCCCATGCGTTCGGCGAGTTCGCGCAGGCGGTTGGAGTTGGAGCTGTTCGGACTGCCCACCACCAGCACCAGGTCGCACTGGTCGGCCAGGTCCTTGACCGCGTCCTGGCGGTTCTGGGTGGCGTAGCAGATGTCGTTCTTGCGCGGGCCCTTGATGTGGGGGAATTTCGCGCGCAGGGCGTCGATCACCTTGGAGGTGTCGTCCATCGACAGGGTGGTCTGGGTGACGAAGTGCAGGGCCTCGGGGTTGCGCACTTCCAGCGCCGCTACATCTTCCTCGTCCTCGACCAGGTAGATGTCGCCGCCGTTGTCGCGGTTGTACTGGCCCATGGTGCCTTCCACCTCGGGGTGGCCTTCGTGGCCGATGAGGATGCACTCCTGGCCGTCGCGACTGTAGCGCACCACTTCCATGTGCACCTTGGTGACCAGCGGGCAGGTGGCGTCGAAGACCTTCAGGCCGCGGTTCTCGGCCTCCTTGCGCACGGCCTGGGACACGCCGTGGGCGCTGAAGATGACGATGGTGTCGTCCGGCACCTGGTCGAGTTCCTCGACGAACACCGCGCCGCGGTTGCGCAGGTTCTCCACCACGAACTTGTTGTGCACCACTTCATGGCGCACGTAGATCGGCGGGCCGAACACGTCCAGGGCGCGGTTGACGATTTCGATCGCCCGGTCGACGCCGGCGCAGAAGCCGCGGGGGTTGGCGAGTTTGATTTGCATGGTCGGTCTGTCTCGGCGCGCAGAGGGGATGGCGCGATGGGTGTCGCTTCGCGATACCCATCCTACGCCAGCGAAGGGCCCTCAGAGCGCCCTTACGTCGATGATTTCCACTTCGAAGGTCAGGCTCTTGCCGGCCAGCGGGTGGTTGAAATCGATGGTCACCTGCTGTTCGTCGAAGGCCTTGACCACGCCGGGCAGCTCGGTCTTGGCGGCGTCGTTGAAGATCACCAGCAGGCCTTCGGCCAGTTCCATGTCCTGGAACTGGTCGCGCGGCATCACCTGCACGTTGGCCGGGTTCGGCTGGCCGAAGCCCTGCTCCGGCTCGATGTTCAGGGTGCGCTTGTCGCCGGCCTTGAGGCCGAACAGCGCCTGCTCGAAGCCCGGCAGCAGGTTGCCGTCGCCGACCTTGAAGGTGGCCGGCTGCTTGTCGAAGGTGCTGTCGACGACGTTGCCGTCTTCCAGCTTGAGGGCGAAGTGCAGGGTGACTTCGGTATCCGCTCCGATGCGCTGGATATCGCTGTTGCTGTCAGCCATGGGCGGTCTCTCCGGATTTCTTCGTCTTGAACATGTCCAGCGCCAGCATGATGGCGCCTACGGTGATGGCGCTGTCGGCCAGGTTGAACGCCGGGAAGTACCAGCGGTTCTGCCAGTGCACCAGGATGAAGTCGATCACGTGGCCGAGCACGATGCGGTCGTACAGGTTGCCCAGCGCGCCGCCCAGCACCAGGGCCAGGGCGATGGCCAGCCAGGTGTCGCTGGGCTTCAGGCGCTTGAGCCAGATGACCAGCACCGCGCTGACCACGATGGCGATCAGGGCGAACAGCCAGCGCTGCCAGCCGGAGCTGTCGGCCAGGAAACTGAAGGCCGCGCCGGTGTTGTAGGCCAGGGTCCAGCTGAACAGGTCGGGGATGACCACGATCTGCTGGTACAGGCTCAGCGTGCCCTCGAAGTAGGCCTTGCTGACCTGGTCGAGGACCAGGACCAGCACGGTTATCCACAACCAGCCAAGGCGGCCGAAGCGGTTAGGCATAGTGGCGAACCTCGCCGGCGCCTTCGATGTTCTCCACGCAGCGGCCGCAGATTTCCGGGTGCGCGGCGTTACTGCCGACGTCCTCGCGGTGGTGCCAGCAACGGGCGCACTTGGCGTGGGCCGACTTCACTACCTTCAGCTTGAGGCCGGGCAGTTCGCTCTGCACGGCATCGGCCGGGGCATCGGCCAGGGGCGCGAGGGTGGCGGTGGAGGTGATCAGCACGAAGCGCAGCTCGTTGCCCAGCTTGCCCAGGCTGCGGGCCAGGTCGTCCTCGGCGTAGAGGGTGACCTCGGCCTGCAGGTTGCCGCCGATGGCCTTGGCGGTGCGCTGGTTCTCCAGTTCCTTGTTGACCGCGGCCTTGGCGGCCATGACCTGCTCCCAGTAGGCACGGCCCAGCTCGGCGTCGGCCGGCAGTTCGGACAGGCCGTCGTACCAGGTGCTCAGCATGACCGACTCGGCGCGCTCGCCGGGCAGGAACTTCCACACTTCCTCGGCGGTGAAGGCCAGGATCGGCGCGACCCAGCGCACCAGCGCCTCGGCGATGTGGAACAGCGCGGTCTGGCAGGAGCGGCGGGCGACGCTGTCGGCCTGGGTGGTGTACTGGCGGTCCTTGATGATGTCCAGGTAGAAGCCGCCCAGCTCCTGCACGCAGAAGTTGTGCACCTTGGAGTAGACGTTCCAGAAGCGGTACTCGCGGTAGGCCTCTTCCAGCTCGCGCTGCAGCAGCAGGGCGCGGTCCACGGCCCAGCGGTCCAGGGCCAGCAACTGGTCGTTGGGCAGCAGGTCCCTGGCCGGGTCGAAGCCGGTCAGGTTGGAGAGCAGGAAGCGCGTGGTGTTGCGGATGCGCCGGTAGGCGTCGGCGCTGCGCTGCAGGATGGTCTGGGAGACCGCGATCTCGCCGGAGTAGTCGGTGGAGGCCACCCACAGGCGCAGGATGTCGGCGCCCAGGGTGTCGATCACGGTCTGCGGCACCACGGTGTTGCCCAGGGACTTGGACATCTTGCGGCCGGACTCGTCGACGGTGAAGCCGTGGGTCAGCAGCTGGCGGTATGGCGCGTGGCCGTCGATGGCGCAGCCGGTCAGCAGCGAGGAGTGGAACCAGCCGCGGTGCTGGTCGGAACCTTCCAGGTAGAGGTCGGCGGCGGGGCCATTGGCATGGCCCAGCTCGGCGTGGGAGCCGCGCAGCACGTGCCAGTGGGTGGTGCCGGAGTCGAACCAGACGTCCAGGGTGTCGCTGATCTTGTCGTACTGCGTGGCTTCGTCACCGAGCAGCTCGGCGGCGTCGAGCTTGAACCAGGCCTCGATGCCCTCCTTCTCCACGCGCTGGGCGACTGCTTCCATCAGCTCGACGGTGCGCGGGTGCAACTCGCCGGTGGCCTTGTGCAGGAAGAACGGGATGGGCACGCCCCAGTTGCGCTGGCGCGAGATGCACCAGTCCGGGCGGCCGGCGATCATGCCGTGCAGGCGCGCCTGGCCCCAGCTGGGCACGAATTCGGTCTGGGTGATGGCTTCCAGCGCGCGCTCGCGCAGGGTGGCGCCGCTCTCCGGCTGCTTGTCCATGCCGACGAACCACTGCGCGGTGGCGCGGTAGATCAGCGGGGTCTTGTGGCGCCAGCAGTGCATGTAGCTGTGGTTGATGCTGGCGTGCTTGAGTAGCGCGCCCACTTCGTCCAGCTTGGCGACGATGTTCGGGTTGGCCTTCCAGATGAACTGGCCGCCGAAGAACGGCAGGTCCTGGACGTACACGCCGTTGCTCTGCACCGGGCTGAGGATGTCGTCGTTGCTCATGCCGTACTGCTTGCAGGTACGGAAGTCGTCCTCGCCGTAGGCCGGCGCGGAGTGGACGATGCCGGTGCCGGCGTCCAGGGCCACGTACTCGGCCAGGTAGACCGGCGAGAAGCGCTCGTAGAATGGGTGACGGAAGCGGATCAGGTCCAGCGCCTCGCCCTTGGCCGTGGCGATGACCTGGCCTTCCAGGCCGTAGCGCTGCAGGCAGGACTCGACCAGTTCCTCGGCCAGCACCAGCAGGCGTGCGCCGGTATCGACCAGGGCGTAGGTGAATTCGGGGTGGACGTTCAGCGCCTGGTTGGCCGGGATGGTCCAGGGGGTGGTGGTCCAGATGACGATGGCGGCGGGCTTGGCCAGGCTCTGCAGGCCGAAGGCGGCGGCCAGTTTGCCTTCGTCTTCCACCAGGAAGGCGACGTCGATGGCGTCGGACTTCTTGTCGGCGTACTCGACTTCCGCCTCGGCCAGGGCCGAGCCGCAGTCGAAGCACCAGTTCACCGGTTTCAGGCCCTTGAACACGAAGCCCTGCCTGACCATCTCGGCCAGGGCGCGGATTTCGCCGGCCTCGTTGGCGAAGTTCATGGTCTTGTAGGGGTTGTCCCACTCGCCGAGCACGCCCAGGCGGATGAAGTCGGCCTTCTGCCCTTCGATCTGCTCGCTGGCGTAGGCGCGGCACAGTTCGCGGGTCTTGTCCGCCGGCAGGTTCTTGCCGTGGGTGGTCTCGACCTTGTGCTCGATGGGCAGGCCGTGGCAGTCCCAGCCCGGCACGTAGGGGGCGTCGTAGCCGGCCAGGGTGCGCGAGCGGACGATCAGGTCCTTGAGGATCTTGTTGACCGCGTGACCGATGTGGATGCTGCCGTTGGCGTAGGGCGGGCCATCGTGCAGGATGAATTTCGGGCGACCTTCGCCGGCCTTCCGCAGCTTCTGGTACAGGCCGATGTCGTTCCAGAACTTCAGGGTTTCCGGCTCGCGCTGGGGCAGGCCGGCTTTCATCGGGAACTGGGTATCGGGAAGGTTCAGCGTGGCTTTGTAGTCGGTCATCTCAGGGCCTGTTCGGAATTTCTTCAATCAAGCGGTTGGCCCAGCCAGTAGGCCCGGGCGGCGGCTATGTCGGCGAGGATCGCCGCCTTCAGTGCCTCGAGGGAGGCGAAGCGCTGCTCATCTCGCAGCTTCTGGTGGAAGGTCACATCCAGGTGCAGGCCGTAGAGGTCGCCGGCGAAGTCCAGCAGATGCACTTCCAGGTGGGGCCGGCCGTCGCCGTTGACCGACGGCCGCGTGCCGATGTTGGCCACCCCGTTGACGCGCTGGCCGGCCACTTCCGTGCTGACCAGGTAGACGCCGTTCAGCGGCGCCTTGCGGCGCTTGAGCTGGATGTTGGCGGTGGGCGAACCCAGGGTGCGGCCGAGCTTCTGCCCGTGCAGCACCCGCCCGCTCAGGCGGAACGGCCGGCCCAGCAGGCGCTCGGCCTGGTGCAGGTCGCCGTCGGCGAGCACCTTGCGGATGCGCGAGCTGCTCACCCGCATGCCGTCGACTTCCACCGTGGTGGCGGCCTCGACGGTGAAGCCCTGCTCGGCGCTGGCCCGGACCAGGAAGGCGAAGTCGCCGGAACGGTCGCAGCCGAAGCGGAAGTCGTCGCCCACTTCCAGGTGGCGCACCGCCAGGCCGTCCACCAGCACCTGGCGGACGAACTCGGCGGCCGACAGTTCGCGCAGGCGGCGGTTGAAGGTCAGGCACAGGACGAAGTCGACGCCCTGCTCGCGCAGCAGTTCGAGCTTCTCGCGCAGGCGCGTCAGGCGCACCGGCGCGGCATCCGGGGCGAAGTACTCGCGCGGCTGCGGCTCGAAGATCACCACGCAGCTGGGCACGCCCAGCTCCTGCGAGCGCTCGCGCAGACGCGCCAGGATCGCCTGGTGGCCAAGGTGGACGCCGTCGAAATTGCCGATGGTGGCAACGCAGCCCCCGGACAGGGGCCGCAGGTTGTGGAGGCCTCGAAGCAGCTGCATAGCGCGCGTATTGCTCAGAAAGTGGTCGATTATACCTGCACCCGCCGCCGCGCGACAGGCACAAAGCCGCCGCGCGTCACGGATGCACCCAAGTGCCGGCGCCGGGCTAGCTCACCGCCCGCCGCGAGAAGTCGCGCAGGCGGAAGCCCAGCAGCGCCAGCATACCGAAATAGGCCACCACGCCGGCCGCCACCAACGCGCCCAGGCGCGCCAGGCGCAGCGGCATGCCGCCCAGGTCCCAGGCCGGCATGAAATGCATCAGGCCCAGCAGCACGGCGGACATCACCAGCACCGCCAGCACCAGCTTGCCGAGGAACTTCGCCCAGCCCGGCTGCGGCTCGAACAGGTCGTGCTTGCGCAACTGCCAGTACAACAGACCGGCGTTGAGGCAGGCCGCCAGGCTGATGGCCAGGGCCAGGCCCGCGTGCTTGAGCGGGCCGATGAAGACCAGGTTCATCGCCTGGGTGGAAACCAGGGTGAAGAGTGCGATCTTCACCGGCGTGCGGATGTTCTGCCGGGCATAGAAGCCCGGCGCCAGCACCTTGACCAGAATGATCCCGAGCAGGCCCACGGCGTAGGCGATAAGCGCGCGCTGGGTCATGAGCGCGTCGTTGGCGCTGAACTTGCCGTACTGGAACAGCGACACGGTCAGCGGCTCGGCGATCAGCGCCAGGGCCAGGGCGCAGGGCAGCACCAGCAGGAAGCACAGGCGCAGGCCCCAGTCCATCAGGCGCGAATACTCGTGGCGGTCGTCGCTGGCGTAGGTCTTGGCCAGGGACGGCAGCAGGATGGTGCCCAGGGCCACGCCCAGCACGCCGGAGGGCAGCTCCATCAGGCGGTCGGCGTAGTACATCCAGGACACGGAGCCTGCGGCCAGGAAGGAGGCGAAGATGGTGTTGATGATCAGCGAGATCTGGCTCACCGACACGCCGAGGATCGCCGGGCCCATCTGCTTGAGCACGCGCCACACGCCGCTGTCACGCAGGTTAAGGCGCGGCAGCACCAGCATGCCGATCTTCTTCAGGTGCGGCAGTTGGTAGAGCAGCTGCGCCAGGCCGCCGGCCAGCACCGCCCAGCCCAGGGCCATCACCGGCGGGTCGAAGTACGGGGTGAGGAACAGCGAGAAGGCGATCATGCTGACGTTCAGCAGGGTCGGCACGAAGGCCGGCACCGAGAAGCGGTTCCAGGTATTGAGGACGGCCCCGGCCAGGGAGGCCAGGGAAATCAGCAGGATGTAGGGGAAGGTCACCCGCAGCAGCGCTGTGGTCAGGTCGAACTTCTCCGGGGTGTCGGCGAAACCCGGCGCGGTGATCCAGATCACCCAGGGCGCGGCGAGGATGCCCAGCGCGGTGACCAGCGCCAGCACCAGGGTCAGCAGGCCGGAGACATAGGCTATGAAGGTGCGGGTGGCCTCCTCGCCCTGCTGCGTCTTGTATTCGGCGAGGATCGGCACGAAGGCCTGGGAGAAGGCGCCCTCGGCGAAGATGCGGCGCAGCAGGTTGGGCAGCTTGAAGGCGACGAAGAAGGCGTCGGTGGCCATGCCGGCGCCGAACATGCGCGCGACTATGGTGTCCCGGACGAAGCCGAGCACCCGCGAGATCATGGTCATGGAGCTGACCGCGGCCAGCGATTTGAGTAGGTTCATTGCATCCGGGACTTGTCAGCGCAGGGTGGCCCTGCCCGCGGGGCGGCCGGATCGCCCGGCGGCCAGTAAAGGGCGTCGAGTGTATGGCCGCCGGTCGAATAAATCACCCACCCAGTCCGCGAATCCCCGGCCATGCCGCTCGTCGGAGGCCGCTCATACCCTTGACAAGGCACGGACTCGACGGCATCATTCACGGCCTTAATTTATTCGCTATATCCCAAGTTTTTCTCGAGGAGCTCGACGGTGGCCAACACACCTTCCGCCAAAAAACGCGCCAAACAGGCTGAGAAGCGTCGCAGCCACAACGCCAGCCTGCGTTCCATGGTTCGTACCTACATCAAGAACGTAGTCAAGGCAGTCGATGCCAAGGACCTGCCCAAGGCCCAGGCCGCTCTGGTTGCCGCCGTACCGGTCATCGACCGCATGGCTGACAAAGGCATCATCCACAAGAACAAGGCCGCTCGCCACAAGAGCCGTCTGAACGCCCACGTGAAGGCCCTGGCCACCGCGTAAGCGTTCCGTTCTTGAAAAACCGGCCCCAGTGGCCGGTTTTTTATTGCCTGCGAAAAGCCTAAACCCGGCCCCAGACCGTAGGAGCGGAGCTTCTCCGCGAGCCGTAATCCCCTGCGCGATTCGCGGATAAGATCCACTCCTACGCCGCCCCACCCACGCATTCCCCTGTAGGAGCGCGCCCTGCGCGCGAATCGCGGGCAGGGCCCGCTCCTACACCTCCAGGGAAGCACGGCTTTTCGTAGGATGGTGTTGAGCGAAGCGATACCCATCACCACGGCAGCATGGGTATCGCAAGCTCAACCCATCCTACGACGAGCACATCGGCGCAAGACAGTTGCTCCTACGAAAAGCAAAAGGCTTTTATTTCGCCGGCCAGGGCATGATCGGGATGGCGGTCACCGCGTTCTGCGGGCTGCCTTCGATGATGCGGTCGCTGTAGACGAGGTAGACCAGCGCGTTGCGCTTCTTGTCGAAGAAGCGCACCACCTGCATGGACTTGAACACCAGCGAAGTGCGCTGCTTGAACACCTCCTCGCCATCCTTGAGCTCGCCGACGAAGCGGATCGGTCCGACCTGGCGGCAGGCGATGGACGCCTCGGCACGGTCCTCGGCCAGGCCCAGGCCACCCTTGACGCCGCCGGTCTTGGCCCGCGACAGGTAGCAGGTCACCCCTTCCACCTTGGGATCGTCGAAGGCCTCGACCACGATCTTGTCGTTCGGCCCCACCCACTTGAACACCGTGGAGACCTCGCCGATCTCCTCCGCACCCGCCAGCGCCGGTAGCATCAGCAGGCCGGCGCACACGCTCTTCCACAGCCTCATGGACGACAGCTTCATCGGTAACTCCTTCAGACCAGCACGAGGTTGTCGCGGTGCACCAGCTCCGGGCCGTCGACGTAGCCAAGCAGGCCCTCGATGGCATCGGTCGGCTGGCCGATGATCTTCTGCGCCTCCAGGGCGCTGTAGTTGGCCAGGCCGCGGGCGATCTCGCGGCCCTGCGGGTCCACGCAGACCACCATCTCGCCGCGACGGAAGCTGCCCTGGACCTGCTTCACGCCCACCGGCAGCAGGCTCTTGTGGTCCTCGGCGATGGCCTTGACCGCGCCGGCGTCCAGCACCAGGGTGCCGCGCATCTGCAGGTGGCCGGCCAGCCACTGCTTGCGAGCGGCCTTGCGGCTTTGCTCGGGGGTCAGCAGGGTGCCCAGGCGCTCGCCGGAGCGCAGGCGGTCGAGCACGCGCTCGATGCGCCCGCCGACGATCACCGTGTGCGCGCCGGAACGCGCCGCCAGGCGCGCCGCGCGCAGCTTGGTCTGCATGCCGCCGCGGCCGAGGGCGCCGGCACTGCCGCCAGCTACCAGGTCGAGCTGGGCGTCGTCGGCGCGGGCTTCGTAGATCAGCTGGGCTTCGGGATTGTTGCGCGGGTCGGCGTCGAACATGCCGTCGCGGTCGGTGAGGATCACCAACAGGTCGGCCTCCACCAGGTTGGCCACCAGGGCCGCCAGGGTGTCGTTGTCGCCGAAGCGGATTTCGTCGGTGACCACAGTGTCGTTCTCGTTGATCACCGGGATCACGCCGAGGTCGACCAGGGTGCGCAGGGTGTTGCGGGCGTTCAGGTAGCGCTTGCGGTCGGACAGATCGTCATGGGTCAGCAGCACCTGGGCGGTCTGCAGGCCGTGCTGGCCGAAGCTGGACTCCCAGGCCTGCACCAGGCCCATCTGGCCGACCGCCGCCGCGGCCTGCAGCTCGTGCATGTCGCTCGGCCGGGAAACCCAGCCCAGGCGGCTCATGCCCGCCGCCACGGCGCCGGAGGACACCAGCACCAGCTCGACGCCCGCGCAGTGCAGCGCGACCATCTGCTCGACCCACACCGCCATGGCGTCGCGGTCCAGCCCGCGGCCATCGGCCGTGAGCAGGGCGCTGCCGATCTTCACCACCCAGCGCCGCGCGCCGGTCACTTTCTCACGCATACATCAACCTTACGAAGTCAGGTTTCACCAGGTTGCTTCGGGACCGGCGCACGCGGCGCCGGTCAGGGCACGTAGAAGATTTCCGGCCCGTCGCCGTCGTCCTCGTCGTCGAAATCATCGTCGTCGTCGAGGTCGTCGGCATTCTTCAGGCCGGCGCGGCGCAGCGCACGCACGTCATCCAGGGCCTGCAGACGGGAGCGCGCCTCGTCCTCGATGCGCTGGTCGAGCTCGGCCAGGGCTTCGCCGTAGGCCGGGTCCTCCTCGATGCGCAGGCTGCGCTCGTCGAGGTACTTCATGACGTCCTGGCTGAGCGCCTCGGTGCCTTCGCGCTCCAGGGCGGAGATCACGTAGACCGGACCTTCCCAGCCCAGGCGCTCGACCACCTGCTGCTTGCGTCGCTCCTGCTCCTCGGGCTCGAGGATCTGGTCCATCTTGTTCAGCACCAGCCAGCGGTCACGCTCGGTGAGCGCCGGGCTGAACTTGGCCAGCTCGTTGACGATGGTCTCGGCGGCATCGGCCGGGTCGCTCTCGTCCAGCGGCGCCATGTCGACGATGTGCAGCAGCAGGCGGGTACGCGCCAGGTGCTTGAGGAAGCGGATGCCCAGGCCGGCGCCTTCGGCGGCGCCTTCGATCAGGCCGGGGATGTCGGCGACCACGAAGCTCTTGAAGCGCCCGACGCTGACCACGCCCAGGTTCGGCACCAGGGTGGTGAAGGGGTAGTCGGCGACTTTCGGCTTGGCCGCGGAAACGGCGCGGATGAAGGTGCTCTTGCCGGCGTTCGGCAGGCCCAGCAGGCCGACGTCGGCCAGGACCTTCAGCTCCAGCTTGAGGTCGCGGGCCTCGCCGGGCTTGCCAGGGGTGGTCTGCCGCGGCGCGCGGTTGGTGCTGGACTTGAAGCGGGTGTTGCCCAGGCCGTGCCAGCCGCCCTGGGCGACCATCAGGCGCTGGCCGGGCTCGGTCAGGTCGCCGATGACTTCATGGGTACTCGCATCGATCACGGTGGTGCCCACCGGCACCGGCAGGACCAGGTCGTCGCCCTTGGCGCCGGTGCAGTCCTTGCTGCCGCCGTTCTGCCCGCGCTGGGCGTCGAAACGGCGGGGGG
>NZ_JWMC01000086.1:0-2382 GCF_000812405.1 Pseudomonas sp. PI1 | reverse complement strand
CTGCCCGGCGCCCACTCGGACATCGGTGGCGGCTACCTGCCCCTGGCCACGGAAAAGGTCTTCCTCAGCCCGCCGGAAAGCAACCAGGTCAGCCTGGGTACCGCCAACGAATGGACCCAGGCCTACCTGCGCACGCGTCAGACGCTGGAGCGCCGCCTGCCGGCCTGGCAACCCTATGTGCAACGCATCGGCATCGAGACCTGGGAGGTCCGGCTGCCCTTCAACAAGAAGCACGACCATTACCCGGAAAAACGCGTGTACGCCGCCGTGCGTAGCGAGCGCCAGGTGCGTGGGGAACTGTCGCGGGTGTACCTGCGCATCATGCGGGAACTGGCGGTACGGGCTGGGGTGGCGTTCAAGCCTATTCCGGATACACCCGTTTTCACCTTGCCCGCAGAGTTGCAGCCTATCGCCACCAAGCTGCAGGCCTATGCCCTGGGCGAATCCTTCCTTGGCTTGAGCGAGGAGGAAGTTGCCCTGTTGCAGCGCCGCTACATCCACCTCTCCGCCCACTGGAATGCGGCCAAGGGCAAGCATGAGAGCGAACTGGAAGTGATGTTCATCAACCGTCCCGCCAAGGGCGGCAAGCGCGCGGAGTATCCCAATGAATAGGCTGAAACCCCTGCTGGTAGTCGCCCTGGCCTGGCTGTTGAGCGGCTGCGCCACGGGCGCCAATGGCCTGCCCTACGACGCCTGGCGCCTGGGCTTTCTGGCGCCCAACTACATGGAGGTATGGATCGAGACCGCCGATGCGGTGGACGTGCATGACCGCGTGTTCCGTCGTGCCATGAGCGGGGTGGCGGCGATCCAGACGCCAAAGAACCTCAAGGGCGATCCCCGTGGTTGGCCGGAACGCCCCAGTTGGGGGAAAGGTAAGCATGTCCGCGGCGCGGCTCTGCCGCGGTTGGTCTACGTGCGCTGGCAATCGCTGGTGGAGCCGCAGACCTACGAGGCCTATATCGTGATTCCCGAAGCCACCCGGCGGGCCATGGTCAGGGGGGAGAAGGCCTATTGCCCTGCCACGGGAAAATGGCGAACGGACTATCGCGAAGGCCTGACCATCGGCCTGGCGCCCGGCGGCATCGCCAAGGTCTGGATCATGGGACCTTGCCTGGATCCCATCGAGGTCACGCGGGTACAGGGGGAAGTGGTGAAGAAGGGGCCCTCTGGTGGCTTGACGGATGGTCGTTATGCCTTGCCTTTAGAGCCGGAGTCCAAGGCCTACATCGAAAAATACGGCATCCCCTATGGATCCTGGTGAGCCAGCGTGCTGAGAAAGCGACTGCTCCCTTGGGCCTGACGGCGAGGCTGGCCCAGGGCCCGTGGTGCAGGGCTCCGCGCGGACGGGATGACCCGACGAACCTTTATCCCGCTCAGAACAGCCCGCAGTCCATCCGCCCCTGGAAATCGGTCTTGGCCACCAGCTGGCCGTTGGCATCGGTGAGCAGGGCCAGGGCCTTGCGCAGTTGCGGGCGCACTTCCAGGCGGTAGCGCTGACCGGGGGCGAAGTTGTCGTAGGTCAGCCATACGCGGCAGGTGATCTGCGTGGTGTTGTCGCTCATCGCCAGGCCGCCGCCGCCACCCCCGGGAATCTCGTACTGGTAGCGCACTTCCAGCTCGTGCTTGCCCGGCGGCACCTGGAAGAAGCGGCCGTCGCGCAGCACCTGCTTGTCCAGGCGCTCGGCGAGCAGGGTGTTGGCCGGCTGGGTGTAGAGGTCGACCCAGGCCAGCTGCGGGTCGTGGGCCGGCAGCGGGCCGGCGCAGGCGCTCAGCAGGGCCGGGAGGAACAGCAGCGGGAGTTTGCCCATGGCGGTGTCGCTCGAAGCGGGGGATCCTCCCAGCATACGCCCTGGGCGACGCCGCGGCGCGTTCGCTCAGACCTTCTCGCAGCGCCCGGTGCGGCCGCGGGCGATTTCGTTGGCCTGCTGGTCGTACAGCCGCGCCCAGGGGTAGAAGCCGATGCTGCCGGTCTCCAGGCGGTAACGCTGGCCGGCGCCGAAGTCCTTGTACTTGAGGGTCAACTGGCAGTCGCGCCACATCGCCTCGGACACCGCGGCCTCGGAGCCGATGTTCTGCGGTTCGACCTGGAACTGGTAGCGCACGCGCAGCTCGTGCTGGCCGGGGTCGACCTCGAAGTAGCGGGTGCTGTGCCAGGGCTGGTCGTCCACCTGCAGGGCCGAGAGGTCGCTCTGGCCGTTGGTGTCGAGGTCGATCCAGGCACGGTTGGGGTCGGGTTGCGGCAGGATCAGCGAGCAACCGCTCAGGACGAGCAGGCCGGTGGCGAGCAGCAGCGGGCGCATGGGTACACTCCAGGGTGGTCTTGTTGTGTCGGCAGCGGCGGTTCGGGGCCTGTGCTAATGTGCCGCGCATGCCCGCCCGCCT
>NZ_JWMC01000085.1:0-6758 GCF_000812405.1 Pseudomonas sp. PI1 | reverse complement strand
CCCCCCCGTGGTGCCGGCGGGGATGGTCATCCCGCCCGCAGCGGCGCCCGCGCGCGCCGGCGTCATCACCGCCTCGACGTGCAGCACCCGGCCCCGGTTGACCTCCTTGACGAAGTTCGCCACGTAGTCATCCGCGGGGCGCAGGACGATGTCCTGGCTGCTGCCCTGCTGGATGACCTGGCCGTCGCGCAGGATGGCGATCTGGTCGCCCAGGCGCAGGGCCTCGTCGAGGTCGTGAGTGATGAATACTATGGTCTTCCTGATCTCCTTCTGCAGGTCCAGCAGCACGCTTTGCATGTCCATGCGGATCAGCGGGTCGAGCGCCGAATAGGCCTCGTCCATCAGCAGCACGGGCGCGTCGTTGGCCAGCGCGCGGGCCAGGCCCACGCGCTGCTGCATGCCGCCGGACAACTGGTTGGGGTACTTCTTCTCGAAGCCCTTGAGCCCCACTCGCTCGATCCAGCGCATGGCGATGTCCAGGCTCCTGGCGCGGGGCAGCTTCTGGATGTCCAGGCCGTAGACGGTGTTCTCGATCACGTTGCGGTGGGGCAGCAGGGCGAATTTCTGGAACACCATCGCGGTCTGCTGGCGGCGGAACCCGCGCAGCTCGGCCTGGCTCATCTTGACCACGTCCACGCCGTTGACCAGCACCTCGCCCGCGGTCGGGTCGATCAGCCGGTTGATGTGGCGGATCAGCGTGGACTTGCCCGAGCCGGACAGCCCCATGATCACCTGGATGCAGCCCGCCGGCATGTCCAGGTTGATGTCCTTTAGGCCCAGGACGTGGCCGAAGCGCTCCATCAGCTCGGTCTTGCCCATGCCCTGCTTCACCGCCTCGACGTGGGCCGCCGCGTCCGGGCCGAAGATCTTGTAGAGATTGCGGATGCTGATGCCGTCGAACTGCCGCTCAGCCATGGACCACCTCCAGGTGTTTCTGCAGCCGCTGCCCGTAGGCCTGGCTGATCCGGTCGAAGATGATGGCGATGCCGACGATCGCCAGGCCGTTGAAGATGCCGAGGGTGAAGTACTGGTTGGCGATCGCCTTCAGCACCGGCTGGCCGAGGCCCTGCACGCCGATCATCGAGGCGATGACCACCATGGCCAGGGCCATCATGATCGTCTGGTTGATGCCGGCCATGATGGTCGGCAGCGCCAGGGGCAGCTGGACGTTCCGCAGCTTCTGCCAGCTGGAAGAACCGAAGGCGTCGGCCGCCTCGAGCACGTCCTTGTCCACCAGGCGGATGCCCAGGTTGGTCATGCGGATCATCGGCGGGATGGCATAGATGACCACCGCTATCAGCCCCGGCACCCGGCCGATGCCCAGCAGCATGACCACGGGGATCAGGTAGACGAAGCTGGGCATGGTCTGCATCACGTCGAGCACCGGGTTGACCAGGCGCTGGAGGCGTTCCGAGCGCGCCATCAGGATGCCGATCGGCAAGCCCATGGCGATCGACAGCACGGTGCAGACGAAGATCATCGATACCGTGCGCATGGAGTCGTCCCACATGCCGAAGTAACCGATCGCCAGCAGGGTGGCGAGCGCGCCCAGCACCACCTTCAGGCTGCGGCTGGCGACCCAGGCGATGGCCAGGACGATGAGAACGATGATCGGCCAGGGCGTCTGCGTCATGAAACGCTCGGACAGCAGCAGGAACTTCTGCAGGGGGGCGAAGAAGTTCTCGATGCTATCGCCATGGCCACGGGTGAACGAACGGAAGCCCTCGTCGATGACCTGCTTGAGGCTACGCAGGGAGTCATCGTCCATCTGGGGAAAATCCTGAAACCAGCTCATGTGATTGCCCTTTTCCGATATGCCGGGCTCATTCTTGTTTTCTCCCGGCCGAGAGGGCGCAGCGCAATGGGTACGCACCGCGCCATGCTGCGCATTACAGAGCTGACTTGATCTTCTCGGCAGCGTCAGCGTCGACCCACTTCACCCAGACATCCGGGTTCCTCTTCAGGAACGCCTTGGCGCCGTCTTCACCGGTGGCCTGGTTGTCCGCCATCCAGGCCAGCATCCGGTTGACCAGCGCATTGGGCCAGGAGCGGGTCGAGAGGTACTTGTAGGCGGGGCCGGCGTGCTCCGCGAATGTCCTGGTCACGATGGTGTTGACCTCATCGGCCGGCCATTCATTGGGTTTCGGGTCCGGGCACTTCTCCACTTTGTTGCAACGGTTCCACTCGGCCTCGTCGTAGGGAACGCCCGAGGACAGTCGCACCATTTCATATTTGCCAAGCAGCGAAGTGGGTTCCCAGTAGTAGCCGATCCAGCCCTTCTTGCGCTCGTAGGCATGGATGAGAGAGCCGTCGTGGCCGGCCGCCGAGCCGGTGTCCACCAGGTTGAAGCCGGCGTCCCTGGCCTTGTAGGCCTTGTAGTACTGACTGGCGATGACGGTGCCGCCCCAGCCCTGCTGCCCCGCGGACCAGGCGCCTTTCGACGGGTCTTCCGGGTCGGGGAAGAGTTCGGGGTGCTTCAAGGCATCGGCGATGGTCTTGATGTCGGGATGGGCATCGACGATGAACCTGGGAATGTAGATGCCCTGCACGCCGCCTTCGGTAAAGGCCTTGCCGGCGATCAGCAACTTCCCTTCCTGGATGTTCTTCTGCGTGATGGGCGGCCGCAGGCTGGTCCAGGATTCGGGCGCCACGTCCGGCTTGCCCTTCTCCGCCATCGAGGTCAGGGTCGGCACGGTATCGCCCAGCACGATGCTGACATCGCAGCCATAGCCGTTCTGCAGAATGAACTTGTCCACCTCGGCGAGCAGCTCGGCGGAGGCCCAGTTCATGCTCGCGATCGTCACCGTGCCGCACTCCGCCGCCTGGGCAAGCGGCGCGAACCCGGCCAGGCCCAACAATAGCGGCGTGCAGGACAGCAGCGCTTTCATCGCGTGCGCCCCCTTACCTGCGGCACCGGCTCCTTGTGCAAAATCCAGGGTCATTTGTTTTGTTGTTTTCATTTACGACCACCCTCTTCTAGTTTCCGAAAGAGCACTTGGGGAACAACTTCACAAGCCACAGCGCCGGCCGCATTCGCTTGGCGCAAACCAGGCATTCCCGGGCCAAGCCCTGATGTAACGGCTGACTTTCGATTGGAGTCCATCGACGGGCCGAGCGACCCGCCCCGCTCACGAAATCCTGACCGGAATCGATTCTGAGGCGGCCGGGGCTACGCGGCCTATAAGGAAAAGGACGATTGCCGGCAGAATTCGCACATTGCACCGTGCTGCAGGCCAGATGCGGGGGCCTGCGGGCGTCGTGGCGCAGTGGCTGCGGTTTGTATGTAAACCCGCTGGGAAGGTCTACTCGCACGATCATCGGTCGAGCAAGACGCTCGAGCATCTTGTTCAGGTAGCTTTCGGCCGCACGCTCATTGCGCTTGGCTGGTAGCTACGCTTCGGCCCCTGGTCGACGATGTATCAACGGTTCCGTGATTGGCGAGACGAGGGCACGTTTGACCGAGTACTTGAGCGATTGCATGTCCGGTCGAATCAGGAAGGTCTGTTTGATCTGGACACCAGGATGATCGACTCCAGCGCAGTGCGTGCAACCCGAGCCTCTTCAAACGCCGGAAAAAAAGGGGGGTCGGAAGAGCCGCTAGATCATGCGTTGGGGCGTAGCCGAGGTGGCCTGACCACCAAGATTCACCTGATCTGCAGCGCTCCATGAAGCGCAAACCCAAGCCAGGACCGCCCTGGCTGTTCGATCGCCCGAAATACCGGCAGTTCGTATCCCGCACGGTCATCGCTGGCCTCGACCTGGTGCTCTCCAACGATCACCGCGGCGAGCTGAACACCTTGCTGCTGCATGCACCGGACGGGCGTCTGCGGCTGCGGCACCTGCTTCCGATGCTGACACCGCGCTATGACCTGGTGCTGATCGACGCCCAGGGCGCGCGCAGCGTGACCTTGGAAATGGCCGTGCTCGCCTCCGACCTCGCCCTGTCGCCGGTGACACCGGAAATCCTTGCCGCTCGCGAGTTGCGACGCGGCACCATGCAGTTGCTCGAAGACATCGCACCGTACCGGCACCTGGGAATAGTTCCCCCTCCCTTGCATCTGCTGATCAACCGCGTTCATCCCGTTTCATCCAACGCCAAAGTGATTCAACAAGCATTGAGAGACGTGTTCGATGACCATACCGGTGTGTATGTCCTTAATACTGGTATCCCAGCCATCGAGGCGTATCCACGTGCGTCCACGTTAGGTCTGCCAGTGCATCGCGTTGAGTATCGCCAACCCCTTGGTCGAGTTGCTCCGGCGGCACTGGACACCATGCGCACGCTGGCCGTCGAGCTGTTTCCGCAATGGCGTGAACGTCTTGCGCAGGTGACAGGCAAGCCCACAGCATCCACGGGAGCTCGTCATGACAAACGCGCATAAGCTGTCTCGCGGACACAAGCAACTACGCGCATTGGTCGAGTTCGCCCTTGCAGAAGGCTGGCATGCCAGTCGAACTTCCGGTGGCCACATCAAACTCACCAAGCACGGCTATGCGCCGATCTACACCAGCTCAACGGCAAGTGACCACCGGGCTGGCCTCAATGCACGAGCACAGATAAAGCGCGCAACTCGCGAGGCAAGCGTTTCCGGCACGGAGGATATGGAGGCCCTGGATGGCTGAGATAACCCCTCAGAACATGGCCGAGAAGCTACTCGCAGCGGGTTTCCAGTGCACAGAACCGTCTGCCACGGCCTTGAGCGATCCCATCGCCGATACGCCCATGGTCGTGACCCTGGATCAGTTGCGCCCCTACGACCACGGCCCCAGGAAGAAGCGCAATCCGGCCTACGAGGAAATCAAGGCGTCCAATGGCTTCCACTCAGACACGACATCGCCTACCAGAATGACTTCGTGCGACGCCCGCCCTTGTCGAATGGGCTTGATTCGCAGGGTACCGTGCAACACGACTGCGGCTTCATCTTGCAACACCGGTAAGCCCCGGCAGCTCAAACCGGATGCTGGCATCTCCCAGTGCCAATCGCCCGTACAGGCGACAGGGAACGTCTTCGCCGGGTTTGGTCCAGTAGTTCAGCTCGCGAGCCAGGCCTTTTACCGAAATCGGCCCTCGCGGTGCGCTGATGCAGAGAATGTCGAGCAGGGAGTCCGGCGTAAGAGCGGTATCACGGGCGTGGAGAGTAGGCGTTTGCATGGCAGAAAGGCCCTATCTACGAAGTGGTTTGCGCCTGTCTACATGGCAAAGCGCAGCCTTGGAGACTAGAAGGCACAGGTTGGTGCCGTCTGTGGGACTGCTCCGTAACCATCGCGCGATTGTGCTGCTGAAGTCCGCAAATACCGCTCGCAAGACTCTGCTCGACTCAACGACGAAGCAATCGGGCAAAAACTTGCCCGCACGAGCAAGCTCTTGCCCGTTTTTTATTCTTATGCATCAAAGACTTGAAAACAGGCGAGCAAGAGTTCGCTCGAATTCCCGCTCGAAAAAACACTTACGCGGATTTCCCCTTGTTTCTCTGCCACCGCCAGCACCCCAAAAAATAACGTAAGCCATTGTCATAAAAGAACTTCTCAGCACCAGGAGGTCGATTGGCACGGGTTCTGCTCAAGCGTCTACGCCACCTATTGGCAACAGGGCTACTTCGCCCTTTTCGCTTACACCATCCAAGGACAGAACACCATGCCAACTCCCGCGTACATCAGCATCCAAGGCAAGACCCAGGGCAACATCACCCAGGGCGCCTTCACCTCCGAGTCCGTCGGCAACGTCTATGTCGAAGGCCATGAAGACGAAATCCTGGTCCAGGAAATCAAGCACCGCATCGCCACCCCGACCGATCCGCAGAGCGGTCAGCCGTCGGGCCAGCGCGTGCACAAACCCTTCGTATTCACCAGCGCGCTGAACAAAGCCACGCCGCTGATGTACCAGGCCCTGGCCTCGGGTGAAATGCTGCCCAAGGTCGAAGTGAAGTGGTACCGCACCTCCACCGAAGGCAAGCAGGAGCACTTCTTCACCACCCATCTGGAAGACGCCACCATCGTTGACATCGTGACGGCGCTGCCGCACGCCCAGGACGCCACCAAGGCCGAGTACACCCAACTGGTCGAAGTCTCCATGGCCTACCGCAAGATCACCTGGACTCACGCCATCGCCGGCACCGAGGCCTCGGACGACTGGCGCAAGCCGCAGGAAGCCTGATCCCGGCCCCCTGCCTGCGGCCGGCGGCATAAGCCGCCGGCCGTATCGCGCTCATCTGCCGCAGGGGATTGCCTCCGGCCTGCAAGGAGCACCTAATGCCCAGCCAATCCGACCTGCGTTTCACCTTCACCGTAGGCGAGACCGAGTTCGACGTCATCGAGTTCACCCTCGACGAGGGCCTCAGCGAGAGCTACCAACTGGCGCTGGAGCTGGCCAGCCGCGACCCGGCCATCGACTTCGCCAAGACTCTGGATGCGCCGGCACACTTCATCCTCTGGCAGGGCGAGCAACCGGTACGCCATGTCCATGGCCAGGTCAGCCGCTTCGAGCAAGGCACCACCGGCTTCCGCCGCACCCGCTACCGCGCCCTGGTCGAACCGCGCCTGGCGCGGCTCGAGCTGTGCGCCGACTGGCGCATCTTCCAGCAAAAAACCGTGCCGGAAATTCTGAACCTGCTGCTCGCCGGACATGGCATCGACCCGTACCAACAGAACCTCACCGAAGAACACCTCACCCGCGAGTACTGCGTCCAGGCCGGCGACACCGACCTGGACTTCCTCCTGCGCCTGGCCGCCGAGGAAGGTCTCTTCCACCGCTTCGAGCA
>NZ_JWMC01000084.1:0-57902 GCF_000812405.1 Pseudomonas sp. PI1 | reverse complement strand
TTGATAGGTCGGGTGTGTAAGCGCTGTGAGGCGTTGAGCTAACCGATACTAATTGCCCGTGAGGCTTGACCATATAACACCCAAACAATTTGTGTGTTGGACGGTGAAGTCGACGAACCGAAAGTTCGTGTGAACCGCAAATACCTGTCACATACCCGAATCAGGGTGAACGTGAGCGCAAGCCACGAGCATCCGAAAGAATTGCTTGACGACCATAGAGCGTTGGAACCACCTGATCCCATCCCGAACTCAGCAGTGAAACGACGCATCGCCGATGGTAGTGTGGGGTTTCCCCATGTGAGAGTAGGTCATCGTCAAGCACCTATCCCAAAACCCCTGATCAGCCTGGCTGGTCGGGGGTTTTGCTTTGGCGCGCGGAAAAGCCGGCGCATCTCCCTGTAGGAGCGGACCTTGTCCGCGATCACCGGAGGTCCCGGCGCACTTCGCGGATAAGATCCGCTCCTACGCCGCCCCACCTGCGCCATTCCCCCTGTAGGAGCGCGCCCTGCGCGCGAATCGCGGGCAGGGCCCGCTAAGCAGGCAGACATTCGGAACTTCGCCTCGCTGTGTAGCGCCTATAGTCAGAAACAATAGGTAACAAGTTCCCGGCCACCGCCACTGCTCGCCGGGAGTCCACCGTCTGCAGGACGCGCTCTCGAGGATGGGGAGGCCCGGTCGTGGAGTCGGGTGCCGTGGCCAGGAGGGCCGGCGCCGATCTGGAGAAAGGTAGCCGCCATGAGCAAGAAACCCTTCTACAAGAGCCTCTACGTGCAGGTGCTGATCGCCATTGCCATCGGCATCGCCCTGGGCCACTTCTATCCGCAGACCGCGGTGCTGATGAAGCCCCTGGGCGACGGCTTCGTTAAACTGATCAAGATGGCCATCGCGCCCATCATCTTCTGCACAGTGGTCACCGGCATCGCCGGCATGCAGAGCATGAAGGCGGTGGGCAAGACCGGTGGCATGGCGCTGCTGTACTTCGAGGTGGTTTCCACCATCGCCCTGATCATCGGCCTGGCGGTGGTCAACATCGTCCAGCCGGGTGTGGGCATGCACGTCGACCCGGCCAGCCTGGATACCAGCAAGGTCGCCGCCTACGCCTCGGCCGGCGAGAAACAGAGCACCATCGAGTTCCTGCTCAACATCATCCCCAACACCGTGGTCGGCGCCTTCGCCAACGGTGACATCCTCCAGGTGCTGTTCTTCTCCGTGCTGTTCGGCTACGCGCTGCATCGCATGGGCAGCCTGGGCCAGCCGATCTTCCTGTTCATCGAGCGTTTCACCCAGGTGATGTTCAACATCATCAACGTGATCATGAAGGTCGCTCCTATCGGCGCCTTCGGTGCCATGGCTTTCACCATCGGAGCCTATGGCGTGGGTTCGCTGGTGCAACTGGGCGAGCTGATGGCCTGCTTCTACCTCACCTGCATCCTCTTCGTGCTCCTCGTGCTGGGCAGCATCGCGCGCTTCCATGGCTTCAACATCCTGCGTTTCATCAACTACATCCGCGAGGAGCTGCTGATCGTTCTCGGCACTTCCTCGTCGGAGTCCGCGCTGCCGCGGATGATCGCCAAGATGGAGAAGCTGGGTTGCGACAAGACCGTGGTCGGCCTGGTGATTCCCACCGGCTATTCCTTCAACCTCGACGGCACCTCGATCTACCTGACCATGGCCGCGGTGTTCATTGCCCAGGCCACCGATACGCAGATGGACATCATCCACCAGGTGACCCTGCTGGCGGTGCTGCTGATCGCCTCCAAGGGCGCGGCCGGCGTCACCGGTTCGGGCTTCATCGTCCTGGCCGCCACTCTGTCCGCCGTGGGCCACCTGCCGGTCGCCGGTCTGGCGCTGATCCTCGGCATCGACCGCTTCATGTCCGAGGCCCGCGCCCTGACCAACCTGGTGGGCAACGGCGTGGCCACCGTTGTGGTAGCCAAGTGGTGCAAGGAGCTGGACGAGGAAACCCTGCATCGCGAACTGGCCGCCGGACCCTCGGAGCTCGAAGCATCGATGGATCATTGAAAGCTTCACGCGCTACCCTCTACGGCGCCCCTGCACGGGGCGCTGTCGTTTCCTGAAGCCCGTCATGCAGGCAGTGGAGAAAGCCATGACCGAACGCAAGTCGAACTACCCGCTGTACACCCACTATTCGGGCCCGGCCCTGCTGGAGATGCCGCTGCTGAACAAGGGCAGCGCCTTCAGCCCGCAGGAGCGCATCGACTTCAACCTCATCGGCCTGCTGCCGCAGACCGTGGAGACCATCGAGGAACAGGCCGAGCGCGTCTACCAGCAGTACCTGCAATGCGCCTCCGACCTCGACCGGCACGTCTACCTGCGCTCCATCCAGGACAACAACGAGACGCTGTTCTTCCGCCTGCTCGAAGGCCACCTGGAGGAGATGCTGCCGATCATCTACACCCCCACGGTGGGCCAGGCCTGCCAGGACTTCTCGAAGATCTACCGCACCCACCGCGGGCTGTTCGTCTCCTGGCCGGACCGCGAGCGCATCGACGACGTGCTGCGCAGCGCCACCAAGGATAAGGTGAAGATCATCGTGGTCACCGACAGCGAGCGCATCCTCGGCCTGGGCGACCAGGGCATCGGCGGCATGGGCATCCCCATCGGCAAGCTGTCGCTGTACACCGCCTGCGGCGGCATCAGCCCGGCCTACACGCTTCCCATCGTGCTCGACGTGGGCACCAACAACCAGGCGCTGCTGGACGACCCGCTGTACATGGGCTGGCGCCACCCGCGCATCAGCGGCAAGGACTACGACGACTTCGTCGAGCTGTTCATCCGCGCCGTACAGCGCCGCTGGCCGGGCGTGCTGCTGCAGTTCGAGGACTTCGCCCAGACCAACGCCATGCCTTTGCTTGCGCGCTACCGCGACCAGCTGTGCTGCTTCAACGACGACATCCAGGGCACCGCCTCGGTGGCGGTCGGCACCTTGCTGGCGGCGTGCAAGGTCAAGCAGCAGAAGCTCAGCGAGCAGGTGATCACCTTCGTCGGCGCTGGTTCCGCCGGCTGCGGCATCGCCGAGCACATCATCGCCGCCATGCAACTGGAAGGACTGTCCGAGGCGCAGGCGCGCCAGCGCATCTTCATGGTCGACCGCCACGGCCTGCTGGTGGAGGGCATGGACGGCCTGCTGGACTTCCAGCGCAAGCTGGCGCAGAAGGCTGCCGACGTGGCCGACTGGCAGCGCGGCGAGGACGGCATCGGCCTGCTCGAAGTGGTCAGCCGGGCCAAGCCGACGGTGATGATCGGCGTTTCCGGGCAGCGCGGGCTGTTCAGCGAGGCGGTGATCCGCGAGATGTACAAGCACTGCCCGCTGCCGCTGGTGATGCCGCTGTCCAACCCGACCTCGCGGGTCGAGGCGACGCCGGCGGAAATCCTCCAGTGGACCGAGGGCCGCGCGCTGGTCGCCACCGGCAGCCCGTTCCAGCCGGTGGAGCACGGCGGGCGCAGCATCCACATCGCCCAGTGCAACAACTCCTACATCTTCCCCGGCATCGGCCTGGGGGTGATCGCCGCCGGTGCCCGGCGCGTGACCGAGGCGATGCTGATGGCAGCCTCCAACGCCCTAGCCGAATGCTCGCCAGTGGTGACGGGGGAGGGCGATGCGGTGCTGCCGCCGCTGCGCGACATCCAGCAGGTCAGCCGGCGCATCGCCTTCGCCGTGGCCAAGCAGGCCCAGGCCGAGGGCGTGGCGCTGGAAACCCCGGACGACATGCTCCAGGCCGCCATCGAGCGCAACTTCTGGGTGCCGCGCTACCGCGAGTACCGCCGTCGCTCGTTGTGAGGTCGCCGCTGCAGGAGGTGCGCTAGCGCTTCCAGCGCCCGTGGCGCTCTTCGCCTGCCGGGCGCCCTGCGCGGCGCTCCTGCAGGGCGAACTGCAGGGCCTTGGCTGCGCCGGCGCCGAGCAGTCCGCCCAGCAGGGTGGCGACGACCTGCAGCAGCAGGCCCAGCGCGCTGGCGGCGTTCATCTCGCGCAGGAAGGTCGCCGCTTCCGGCCAGAGCGCCAGCCACAGGCCGACGAAGCCCAGCACCAGGTCGTACCAGAAGGCGCCGACCCCGGCGGGGCGGTAACCGCGAACGAAGAGGATGAAGGCGCTGAAGGCCAGCGCCAGGAGCAGAGTGCCCAGCGTCTGGCTGAGCGCATCAGGACCGGACATGGCCATCACCTCCCAGCCTCGCGCAGACGCAGGCACTGGCGGCTGTGCAGCCCCAGGCGCACCTCGTCGAGCAGCGCCTCGGCACAGGACAGGGCCTGCTGGCTTGCCTTGTCCATGGGCGCGGCGGCGCGGCTGAAGTCATCGATGCGCAGGCCTTCGATCAAGTCCGGCGCCTCCACCAGCGTCCAGTTCAGGCCGCTCACCTCCAGGCTGCGCGCAAGGCCGGCGCCGAGTTGCTCGTCGGCGGCATCTTGCGGCGCCACCAGCCACTGCCAGTGGCCCACCAGGAACAGCCGCGGCATGCCGGCGCGCAACGCACCGTCGATGAGCGCGCCACACTGCGGCGGCAGCTGTTGCGGCGGTTGGTCGCCGAGCATGGCGAAGACCACGTCGAGCCCCGTCACCGCCTCGCTGACCTCGATGGACGACGCCAGGCCGCCCAGCTTGCAGCGCAGGCCGGGGCGCGCACGCAGGTCGTTGAGGTCCTCCACCAGGGCGCTGACCTCGTGCTGCCGGTGCAGCGCGGCGGCGACCAGGGCCTGGCCGAAGCTGTCGAAGGGGCGGAACACGCCCAGCTTCAGCGTGGGGGTCTCGAGGTTGTGCATGGCGCTTCCTCCGATTGAAGGGCAGGGCGGGCCTATGCATATCGAAGCCTTGGCGAGGGCGGAGGTTCCGCCGGCCTGGCAGTTGGCCGGGGCAGGGAGCGGAACACGCAGTCCGGTGTCGAGTGCGGGCGGGTTCTTTCCGAGGGGCTTTTCCTCTATCTTCTGCGCTTGCGCCTTCCTTCCTCACGCAGACTCGTCGAATGCCCGTCCCGTCGTTCCTTTCGCCATCCCTCACCGCCGGTATCGAGGCGTTGACCCGTCACTACGCCGACACCGTCCTTCCGCTGTGGCGCGCCGCCGGCTGGAACGAGGCGCTGCAGTTGCCCTACGAGTCGCTCGACGATCGCAGCGGACAGCCCCTGCCCGCGGTGCGCTACCGCGCCATGGCCTGCGCCCGCCAGCTGTTCGTCTTCAGCCACGCGGGGCCTGCCGACGCCGCTCGGGCCGAGGCATTGTTCGACTCGCTGCAACGCCACTTCGGCGATGGCCTGGGGGCCTGGCTCTACAGCATCGACGCGGCCGGCAAGCCGCTGGACAGCCGCCGCGACCTCTACACCTTCGCCTTCGTGGTGTTCGCCTGCGCGCAGTATCACAAGCTCAGTGGCAACGCGGCTGCGCTGGAGCTGATGACGCGCACCACCGAGCTGATCGAGCAGCGCTTCGCCGATGGCCAGGGGTTGTACCTGTCCGCGCTGGCCGAGGATTTCGCAGACGACGGCGCGCCCGTGCTGCAGAACCCCATCATGCACCTCACCGAGGCCTATCTAGCGGCCTATGCCATCGCCGGCGAGCCCTGGTACGGAGAGCGCCTGCAGGCGATCGGCGCCGCGGTATTGGCGCGCTTCGTCGACCCGGCCAGCGGCTGCATCGCCGAGCTGCCGCAAGGCGAGGCGGGCAACCGCATCGAGCCGGGGCATCAGTTCGAATGGTTCTCGCTGGTCATGGGCGCGCCGGAGTTGTTCGCCGGTTCGGCCCTGGAGGCCGCGCTGCGTCGCGCCTTCGTCTTCGCCCGGCAGCATGGCGTGGCCGCCGATACCCTCGGCGTCAGTGCCGCACTGGCGGCGGACGGCACGCTGCAGGACGCCACCCAGCGCATCTGGGCGCAGACCGAGTTCGCCCGCGCCCTGGCCGTGGAGGGTAGCGCCCGATCCCTCGATACCCTGGCGCTCTGGACCGAGCGCTTCCGTTCGCGCTTCCTCCACGACGGCGGCTGGCACGAGGTGCTGGGGCCGGACGGCGAGGTGCTGCGTGCGGACATGCCGTCCACCACGCCCTACCACCTGCTGGGCGCCTACCAGGCGCTGCAGGCCCTGGTTGGGCGCGTCTGACTCCTTGTACCGCCCGGCGGCCATGCCTTTGGCAGGGGCGATCCGGCGGAACCGCTGGCAAGCTGGAGAGTCCGTGAAAGGGTGGGCGAGCGTCCGCCATCTCGCGCAACTCCAGCCATGTGAACGGCCTGCCAGCGGGCCAGGGGGAACGATGCATGCAACAGCGAACCAGTGAGCCGAACTTCATGCCACCCAGCGAGTACACCACCTCCAGCGGGGTGGCGGTGCTCATTTCGCCGCGTTACGCCGGCCCCGGCAAGGTCGCCGAGATGCTGCTTTCGCTGGCGAAGGTGCCCACCAGCGTATCGCCGCTGGACGTGGTGATCGGGCCCTGGGAATCCCATGAGGCCGCCTTCGAGGCCTCCTTCGCCGCCGCCGAGCGCTGGGTGGACCAGCTCGACGGGAGGGCCTGAGCCGGGCTTTTCGCGTTATCCATTAGCGCATTCCCGGGGCATATGGGGCGCCGAGGTGCTTTCGTTTCTTGCAGGCCGCGCTGGGATGCTCTTCGTATGAGCGAGCCATGCCTACCTCCGGCTCTACCTGTAGGAGCGCGCCCTGCGCGCGAATCGCGGGCAGGGCCCGCTCCTACAGGTGTTGGGAGACGCTTCCTGCGCGTCGTGGAAAGGCGACCGGCCGTCCAGAATCGCGATGCGGAAAAGAAAATGCTGTTCAAATCCGTCGAACCCTGTATTCTGCTGCCACTGCCTGCCAGTTTAGCGCCTCCGTCTTGATGTTCAGTCCGTTCTGATTTCCATCTCCTCGGTTTCTCTTCACTCTGCATTCAGTTTCAGCCAGGCATGTCGCCTGTGCTCGTTCCTACCTTGGAGATCTACATCATGGCAAACCGCCAAACTGGTACCGTCAAGTGGTTCAACGCTGAGAAGGGCTTCGGCTTCATCACCCCGGAAAGCGGCCCGGACGTCTTCGTTCACTTCCGCCAGATCGAATCCACCGGCTACAAGAGCCTCGACGAGGGTCAGCGCGTCAGCTTCCTCGTGACTGCCGGCGCCAAAGGCCCGCAGGCCGAGCAGGTTCAAGCCCTGTAAGCGCACCTTCTGGTGCCCGAAGCCCCGCATCGCATTGCGGGGCTTTTCGTTTGTGCTCGAAAAATTCCCTCTCGCAATCGAAACTCCGCTACCTCGGCCGGGCAATCTGGTACTCGATGACCGATGCCGTCGCCTGTCTCGCCCCTGACCGGGCGCTCCGTATCTCCGTGCAGACGCTGTCCGTGGACGGTCGCTGCATCTAGCAGCGTCGCTGTCCTTCCTCTTCTTCCTCTTCCCGCCGATGTCGTTTTCATGCTGTCGCCAGCGCCGGGCCTGGGCGCTCGCGGGCGAGGCCATGTCGTTTTTGCTCATGCCCATGGCGATCCTGGGCAAATGCCCGGATAACGCCCTGGAATAGGGTTGTGCCCGCGTCCCGCAGTCCGGGACGCCCGCCAGGTGGCGCCTTGCCACCGCATAACAAATTCAACAAGGGCCGACCGATGAGTATTCCAAGTGCGAAAGGCGCCAGTGGCGAACTGGTCCAGGGCTTCAAGCCGCGCCATGTGACCATGCTGTCCATTGCCGGGATCATAGGCGCGGGGTTGTTCGTCGGTTCCGGCCATGCCATCGCCGCCGCGGGGCCTGCCGCCATCCTGGCCTACGCGCTGTCCGGGCTGCTGGTGGTGCTGGTGATGCGCATGCTCGGCGAGATGGCCGTGGCCCGCCCCGACACCGGCTCCTTCTCCGCCTACGCCGACCAGGCCATCGGCCGCTGGGCCGGCTTCACCATCGGTTGGCTGTACTGGTGGTTCTGGGTGCTGGTGATCCCCATCGAGGCAATCGCCGCCGGGGTGATCTTCAACAGCTGGTTCCCGCAGGTGCAGACCTGGGTGTTCGCCCTGGTGATGACGCTGCTGTTGACCGTCACCAACCTGTTCAGCGTGGCCAAGTACGGCGAGTTCGAGTTCTGGTTCGCCATGCTCAAGGTGGGCGCCATCGTGCTGTTCATCAGCCTGGGCGCGGCGGCGCTGCTCGGCGTGCTGCCGGCGGGGCACGAGGTCAGCGGCCTGGGCAGCCTGATGCGCGAGCACGGCGGCTTCCTGCCCAACGGCTGGGGCGCCATCTTCACCGCGCTGATTACCACGCTGTTCAGCTTCATCGGCACTGAGGCGGTGACCATCGCCGCCGCCGAATCCAGCGACCCGCGGCGCAACATCGCCAAGGCCACGCGGGCGGTGATCTGGCGCATCAGCGTGTTCTACCTGCTGTCGATCCTGGTGATCATCTCCGTGGTGCCCTGGAACGACCCCATGCTCACGGCGCAGGGCTCCTACCAGCGCGCCCTGGAACTGATGAACGTGCCCCACGCCAAGCTGATGATGGACGTGGTGGTGCTGGTGGCCGTGGCCAGCTGCCTGAACTCTTCGATCTACATCGCCTCGCGGATGATCTACTCGCTGAGCCGCCGCAACGACGCGCCGGCCTTCATCCAGCGAACCTCGGCGGCGGGAGTGCCGCGGGCCGCGGTCATCGCCAGCACCCTGATCGGTATGCTCACCACCGTGCTGAACTTCATCGCCCCGGCGCGGGTGTTCGACTTCCTCCTCGCCAGCTCCGGCTCCATCGCCCTGCTGGTGTACCTGGCCATCGCCGTCTCGCAGCTGCGCATGCGCGCCAATCTGCAGCGCAGCAACCAGGAGATCGCCTGCCGCATGTGGCTGTTCCCCTGGCTGACCTGGGCGGTGATCGCCTTCATCAGCACCGTGCTGGCGGTGATGTTCATCCTGCCGGAGCACCGCGCCGAAGTGAGTTCCACCCTCGGCCTGAGCGTGGCGACCGTGCTGCTGAGCTTCACCAATCGACGCCAGGGCGCGGCTGTCGGCGGCCGCCTCGACCCGCTGCGTTCGGCCGGCTGACGGCGGGAGTCGCGATTGGTCGACCGGCGGCAGTTCAGCGGCGCCATGCAGGGCCGCAACCTCAGGTTCCTTTCCGCGCCCCGGGCGGGCGCGCAACGCCAGGGGCGGGTGGGCTTCCTGCTGCTGGAGCATTTCTCCCTGCCGGCCTTCACCCAGGCGCTGGACACCCTGGTCACCGCCAACCTGATCCGCGCCGACGCCTTCGCCACCAGCACCTTCAGCCTGGACGGCGAATCGGTCACCAGCGACCTGGGCCTGGTCATCTGCCCGGGCGCGGTACTGGTGCCGGCAGCGCTCGCCGGGCTGGACCTGCTGGTGCTCTGCGGCGGCCTGCGTACGCCGCTGCGCGCCGCGCCCGAGCTGACGCGCCTGCTGCAACTGGCGGCGGAGAAGGGTGTGGCCCTGGCCGGGCTGTGGAACGGCGCCTGGTTCCTCGGCCAGGCCGGCCTGCTGGACGGCTACCGCTGCGCGGTGCACCCGGAGAACCGCGCGGCCCTGGCGGAGATCGCCCGGCACAGCGAAGTCACCAGCGAGAGCTACATGGTCGACCGCGACCGCCTCACCGCCGCGAGCCCCACCGGGGCCTTCAACATGGTGCTGGAGTGGATGGACGCACTGCACGGCCGCGAGTTGGTGGACGCCGTGGCGGACATCCTCGCCTTCGAGGAATCGCGCTTCCGCCGCGCCCGTCCGGCGCTGCACGAGAAGCTCAGCGAACCGCTGCGCGAGGCCATCAACCTGATGAGCGCCAACATCGAGGAGCCGCTCAGCCAGGAGCAGCTGGCGCGCTACGTCGGCCGCTCCAAGCGGCAGATCGAAAGGCTGTTCCAGCAGCAGCTGGGCACCACGCCGGTGCGCTACTACCTGGAGCTGCGCATCACCGAAAGCCGCCGCCTGCTGCAGCATTCGGACCTGCCGATGTTCGAGGTGGGCCTGGCCTGCGGCTTCGTCTCGCCCAGCCATTTCAGCAAGTGCTACACGTCTTTCTACGGGTACCCGCCGTCGAAGGAAGTGCGCCATGGGTGTGTGAAGTCGGTGCGGTAGGTTGGCTTGTGGAAATGGCGGATAACGCTGGGGCGTTATGCGCTCTAGGATTCGGGAGGGGTGGTTCCGGGGGCCGAGGTGTTTTGGATTGACTCCGTTCCCTCTCCCCAGCCCTCGGCTGCGCGCCCCGCCCTGAAGGGAGAGGGGGCTTGTCCGTGCCGAGACAAGCTTTGGTGTTAGTCGGGAACTCGGTACAAGCCGACTAACGCCGAAACACCAGCGCGCTCCGAACGGTCCCCTCTCCCTTCAGGGAGAGGGTTAGGGAGAGGGGCGGCCTCGAACCCGAGCACCAGAACGCCCGGCGAACCCCGCGCTGCCTTGAACGTAGGACGGACAACCGCGAACGGTCATGCGCCCCACGCCACCGTAGGATGGGTTGAGCGAAGCGATACCCATCGCCACGCCCGCATGGGTTTCGCCAGGCGGTGCTGGAGATGGTCGATTACCACCGGCGCTTCGAGGTGCCCATCCGCCTGGTGGAAGGCCCGGAATTGCGCGAGCTGGAACCGGCGCTCAACGCCCGCGCCACCTGCGCGGTGGAGCTGCCCGGGGTGAGCCGCACGCTCGACCCCTACGCCCCCAGCCGGCGCCTGTTCGAGCGCTTCCTGCGCCTGCCCCAGGTGTTCTACAACTTCGGCCACGGCCATATCGGCCTGACCTTGGGCGCCATCACCGGCCAACTGCTGGCCGAACAGGCCTCGGGATTGGCGCCTTCGGTGCCGCTGGAGCCTTTCCTGGCGCGGCGTTTCGCAGGGTAGGCGCAGGCAGGTATCGCCCTGCGCAATACCTGCCAGCGGCAAACGCGCTCCGTCGCCGGCGGCGCGCGGGGTATAAAGCGCCCATGCGCTACCGTCGCCTCGACCTCAACCTGCTGGTGGCCCTGGCCGCGCTGCTCGACGAGTGCAGCGTCAGCCGGGCCGCCGAACGCCTCCACCTGGGCCAGTCGGCCACCAGCGCGGCGCTGGCGCGCCTGCGCGAGCATTTCAACGACCCGCTGCTGCTGCCGGTGGGGCGGCGCCTGGTGCCCAGCGCCCTGGGCCGCCAGTTGCTGCCGAAGGTACGCGAGGCGCTGGCCCTGGCTGGCGAGGTGGTGGATGCGGCGGTGGTGTTCGACCCTTCGCGCTGCGACCGGCGCTTCACCCTGGTGGCCTCGGACTACGTGGCGGCGACCCTGTTGCCGGCGGCCAGCCGCGAACTGTCGCGGCTGGCGCCGGGGGCCTCGCTGGTGGTGCGCGACCTGCCGCTGCCGCGTGATGGAGACGTGGTCGCCGAAGCCCTGGAGTACCGCCGCAGCGACCTGGTGATAGTGCCGCAGCGCCGGGTGAATGCCCGTTATCCGCAGATGCCGCTGCTCAGCGACGAGCTGTGCTGCATCGTCTGCGCCGGGCAAGCGGCCTTCGCCGAGGGCCTGAGCCTGGCCGACTATTGCGCCGCCGAGCACGTGCTGCGCGAGTTCGCCGACGGCCAGAACCTGGCCATGGACGCGCTGCACCTGCGCGAGCTGGGCATCGAACGGCGCGTGGCGGTGGCGGTGCAGAGCTTCGCGCTGATGGCCGAGTTCATCGTCGGCACGCCGCGGGTGGCCACGCTGTTCCGCCGTCAGGCGCAGGCCCTGGCGCGGCGCTACCCGCTGCGCGTGCTGCCGGCGCCGCTGGCCTTCCCGGCGGCGCCGCAGCTGTTGCAGTGGCACCCGCAGCAGGACCTGGACCCGGCGCTGGCCTGGCTCCGCGGGCTGCTGGCGGAGCAGGCCGCGCGGCTGGATCAGGCCTGAGCGTCGCCAGTGTCGCCGTGCAGGCCGAGCTCCTCGATGGCCAGCAGGGCGCAGCGCTCGTCGTTGTCGGAGGTGTCGCCGCTCACGCCGATGGCGCCGAGCAGGTTGCCGGCCGCGTCGCGCAGCAGGAGGCCGCCGGGCACCGGGATCACCTCGCCGCCGGTCAGGCTGTTGATCGCATCGAAGAACGCCGGCATGGCCTGGGCGCGGCGCGCCAGTTCGCGGCCCCCGAAGCCCATGCCCAGGCAGCCGCGGGCCTTGCCGCTGGCGATCTGCGGGCGCAGGAAGCTGGCCTGCTCGTCGCGCAGCACTGCCAGCGGGTGGCCGGCGGCGTCCAGCACCGCGGTGGCCAGCGGGCGCAGGCCCAGCGTTCGGGCATGGCGTAGGGTGGCGGCGGCCAGTTGCGCGGCGCGTTCGAAATCGAGGGTGGTCATGCTCACAGGCTCCATTTGCCGAGTTGGGCGACGCGGTCGCGGGTGTAGAGGTCGGTCCATTTCAGCGAATTGAAGTCCGACACCTGCTTGGGGTTGTACGCCGTGCGCTGCAGGCGCACCGGTTCGCCGGCCTTGTACACGGCCTGCAGGCGCTGGCGGTCCTGGAGGATGCGGATGTCGTCCAGGGGCGAGCCGTCGAGCAGCAGCAGGTCGGCCTGCCTGCCCGCTTCCAGCGCGCCCAGCGTCTCGCCGCGCGGCATCAGCCGGGCGCCGACGTTGGTGGCGGCGTACAGCGCCTCGGCCGGGGTGAAGCCCAGGCGGGTGACCAGCAGCTCCAGCTCGCGGGCATGCCATTCGCCGTAGGGGGTGACGGCGAAGCCGCTGTCGCTGCCGCAGGCGAAGGGGATGCCGGCGGCCTTGGCGCGCTTGAGCACCGGGGTGCCCAGCTCCAGGGTGCGTGCGCAGTAGCCGGCGTAGCCGGTGGCGATGGCCGGGTCGTGGGGCTGGCAGAAATCCACGGTGTTCTGCGGGAAGGTCATGGTCGGGGCCAGCACGCTGCCGGCCTCCAGCAGCGCCTCGATGCAGGCGTCGTCCATGTAGAAGGCGTGGAACACCAGGTCCACCCCGGCCCTGGCGGCGTACATCACCGCTTCGCGGCCGTAGGCGTGGGTGGCCACCCGGCAGCCCAGGCGGTGGGCTTCCTCGACCATCTCGCGGGTCTCGTCGGCGGTGAAGGCGGCGATGATCTCGCCGTTGGGCCGGCGGTGGGTGCCGTCCATGGCGATCTTGATCAGGTCGACGCCGTCCTTGGCCTGCTTGCGGATCTCGGCGATGGCTTCGGTGCGGCTGGTGACCAGGGCGGCGGTGAAGTATTCCGGCGCGCCGACGCGGCTGGGGAACCAGTCGTTGAGGCTCTGCCGGTTGGTGATCACGCGGCTGCTGGCGGCGATGCGCGGGCCTTCGAACAGCCCGGCGTTGACCGTGTTGCGCACGGCGATGCTGAGCTGGCCGCTGTCGCCGGGGCAGACCATGGAGGTGACGCCGGCGGCGAGCACGTGCTGGGCGAAGAACAGCCCGCGCAGGGCACGGAATTCGTCGCTGGTCCAGATATCGATGTCTTCCTCGCTCTGGGCGTTGCCGAAGGCCAGGTGGGTGTGCACGTCCACCAGCCCGGGCATGACGAAGGCGGCGCGTTCCTCGCGGTCGCCCGGCTGCGGCCGCGGGGCTTGGGCGCTCGGGCCGACATGGCGGATCAGGCCGTTGTCGATGATCAGCGTCTGGGCGTGGCGGGCCTCCAGGCCGGTGCCGTCGAATAGGGTGGAGCAGTGCAGGTGCAGGGCGCCCATGGGCGTTTCTCCTCGGCTTCTTGTTGTGCCGGCAGGCTAGGGCGGTGTCGGCCCGGCTGACCAACAGATGCTGTCGATGCGCGGTCATCGATGGTGTCGATACCTGCTCCAGGGGGCGTGGCGTCCGGGCTCCGGGCAGGGGGGAGGCCGCGCAGGGCAGGTATCGGCAGTGGCGATGCCTGGCATGGCCAATGGCGATTTTTCCCGCCGGGGCTGCCGGGGCGAGGATGCCGCCGCCATCAAACCAAGAGGGAAACCCGATGAACGATATCCGTAGCGAACTGCTGGCCCTGGAGCAGGAACGCCAGCGCGCGCTGGTGGAAGAAGACCACGCCGGCCTGGAGTGGCTATTCGCCGACGACCTGCTGTACGTGCACACCACGGGTCTGGTGCAGGACAAGGCGCAGTACCTGGACTACGCCCGCCACGCCGTGCGCTACCTGGCGGTGGAACGCGGCGAGTTGCAGGTGCGCCTGTTCGGCGACGGCCTGGCGTTGATGAGTGGGCCGCAGTGCAACCTGCTGCAGAAGCGCGGCGGCGGCGAGCCGGTGTGCGCGGAAGGCTTCGCCACGCAGCTGTGGGTGAAGGAAGAGGCGGGCTGGCGGATCGCGTCGTTCCACGGGACGCGGGTGCTGGCGTAGGGCTATTGGAAGCGCCGATGGAGGTCCGGGAATATCTCCTGGGCGAACCAGGTCGGCAGCCCTGGTTGCACGCTGCGGGACTTTGGCGTCGGGCTGAGCACCACGCCCAGGCGTATCAGGCGGCTCAATTCGTCGATCGCCGGGCGTGGCGTCAGGCCGGTGAAAGTCTTGAAGTCACTGCGTGGCATTTCGCCCTGCACCAGCAAGGCATGCATCGCCGCGGCGCTTTCTTCCCGGGCGCCGGCCGCGCGTAGCTGCGCGTTGTAGCGGAAGGCTCGCACCACCCGCTCGCGCAGCGCTGCCGGGTCGACGGCCTGGGTCATGTAGTCGATCTGGTCGTGGCAGACGTCCAGCATGAACTCGATGAAGGCGAAGTAATGCTTGCGACTCAGTTTGCCGCGCCCGTCCAGGTCGCCTTCCCGTGGGCGGTCGGCCAGCGCCAGCATCCGATAGTAATCCTGGTGCTGGCGCGCCAGTCCGCGGGACAAGGACCAGAGCGTCGGGCGCAGACCCAGGGCGACGAGATGGAGATGGGTCATCAGCCGCGTGGTTCTGCCGTTGCCGTCGAGGAACGGGTGCACGAAGGCCAGCCGGTGATGATAGGCGAGGGCGCCGATCAGGCGGCGGCGCGGGTCGTGGATGCGCCCGAAGCCATAGCGCAGGTGGCGCAGCATCGGCAGCACGACGGCGGCGGCCGGCGCGGGCCTGCCGCCAACGGAAACTTCCTCGTCCGGCCTGGCGCGCAGCTGGCCCGGCCGCAGCAGGCGGCCATCGTCGAGGCGCCGGCTGGCATCCTCCGTAGTGTCGAACAGGCGCCGATGCACGCGCTGCACCAGCGCCGGTTCGAACAGGGCGCTCCACTGCGCGGGGGGAAAACGCCGCAGGGCGCGTTCGAACACTTCTTGCGCCTGCATGTGCCGGATAGCCAGGTCCTGCAGCAGCAGGCGCTCGCGGCGTGGCGCGGTCTGCGCCTGCTGCATCATGGCGATTTCGGTATAGCGGCCCTCGATAAGGTTCGAGTAGTAGCTGTTGGTTATCTGCAGCAGTTGCCCGAGTTGCTCGCTCGTTTGCCTGGCCAGGCGGCCGGCCAGGAAGGCCGCCTTGCCCGGTAGAGTGTCGGCGCGTTCGATGATCGAGGCCGGCAGCTCTTCGGGCAATATCGGGTCCAGCCAGTCCTTGTCGGTGATCAGCGGCATTGCAGCTTTCCAGGGTGAATGTCTTCATATTTAAATTCACATCTGGAAAGGTGGCAAACCCTTATATATTGCGGCTTCTGTCAGGGTTTTGAGCGTATTTCTGCGGGCTTCCCTTCATATTTCCATGGGCAGCTCGCCGGCCCGCCCGGCAGGTGGGAAGCGGCACCGGAATCCGCTGCCGCAAAGCAAACCCTCAGGCCGTACGCCCACCCAGCGTCTCCGCCACCCAGTCGGCTATGTAGTGCCCGGCATTGATGCTGTTGTCGAAGCTCGAATGCTGCACCCCGCCTTCGCGTTCGGTGAAGATCTTCAGCTCGCGTTTCGGGCTGTTCACCAGTTGCTCGTAGGTGCGGTGCGCCCATTTCAGCGGGATCTGCGAGTCCTTCTCGCCGTGGGTGACCAGGAAGGGCACGCGGATGCGCTCGAGCACGCCGTCGAGGTGGACGTTCTCGGCGATGCGCATGAACTCGTCCATGTCCCTGGCGCCCCATACCCAGCGCACGTGGGCCCAGTAGTGCGGCACCGGGAAGTCGCCTTCCTTCTCCAGGCGGCGTTTCTGCACGTCGCGCCAGTCGTGGTTGGCGCCCCAGGCCACGCCGCAGGCGAAGCGCGGTTCGAAGGCCACCGCGCGGGGGCAGTAGTAGCCGCCCAGGGACACGCCTTCCAGGCCGATGCGCTTGGCGTCGACATCTTCGCGGGTTTCCAGCCAGTCGAACACGCGGCTGGCCCAGTGCTCGCTGTCGTAGCGCGCGGTCAGGCCGTGCAGGCGCAGGGCCTCGCCGGTGCCGGGCTGGTCGATGATCAGCGAGGCCACGCCGCGTTTCGCCAGCCAGGCCGGCAGGCCGACGCGGTATTTCATTTCCTTGGTCGAATCCAGGCCGTTGACCTGCACCAGCAGCGGCGCCGGGCCTTCGACGCCTTCGGCGCGCACGTACAGGCCGGCGATGTGCTGGCCCTCGTAGGGGATCTCCACGCGCTCGCAGTTCTCCTTCGCCAGCGCGATGCCGCGGGCGAAGGTCTGCAGGAAGCGCTGGTACAGCGCCTCGCGGCCCGGCGCGCCATGGGCCTGCAGGCGTTCGCAGGTGAGCAGGTAGGTGGCGGCGCGGTTGTATTTCTCGCCGGCGGAGAGCAGGCGGCCGGCGGCTTCGTCTTCCTCGGCCAGGCCGCAGAGCTTGTCGGCCATTTTCGACCAGGTCTCGCGGAAGGCCTGGGTGCCGGCGGCGTCGGGCTGCTTCGCGGCCTCCTGCAGCGGGGCGCACATTTCCTCGATCTCGCCCAGGCGGGCGCCCATTTCGATGGCCAGGTCCACCGAGAGATTCCAGACGTAATTGGTGGGGAAGTAGCGGAACATTCTTGTTGTCCTTTTGCGGTCGATGTATCCGACGCCCGGGAATGGCGGCAGGCACGCAGGGCGCGGTTCGACGGCAAGGTACGCAGGCGGGGCGGCGGCGCGCCAATCGCGAGTGGGGATGCGAGGTATCGCCAAACGCGATGCCCCGGCGCCATGCCGGCGGCCGGGGCGATGGGACGGGCTCAGCCGGTGTGGCGCAGGGCTTCGGGCTGCTGGTCGAGGCTCTGGATGAAGTCGCGGATGCGTTCGCGCAGCCAGCGGTGCATGGGGTCGCCTTCCATGCTGCGGTGCCAGAGCATGTACTCGCGCATCACCGGGATCTTCACCGGCGGCGGCAGGATGCGCAGCGGCAGGTAGCGCGCGTACAGCTCGGCCAGGCGCCGGTGCATGGTGGCCACGCGCTGGGTGCCGACCAGCAGCTGCGGCAGGGTGTTGAAGTCGTTGGTGATCACTTCCAGGCGGCGGTTGAAGCCGTACTGGCTCATGAACCAGTCCTCGATGCTCAGGTGCCGGTTGCGCCCGAAGCCCACCGAGATGTGCCCCATCTGCATGTACTGCTCCAGGGTCAGGCTTTCGCCCACCTCGGGGTTGTCGCGCCAGACCACGCAGACGTGGTCCTCCTCGAACAGCAGCTGCGCCGGATGGCCGTCGATGATGTAGCGCTCGGGCACGATCATCATGTCCACCTCGCCGCGCATCAGCAGCTCGGCGCTGTTGTCGCCGGGGGTGAGGATCTCGAAGGTGATGTGCGGGGCCTGCTGGTGGATCTTCTGGATCACCTGGGCGAAGAGCACGCTGATCAGGTAGTCCGAGGTCACCAGGCGGAAGTGGCGCTTGCTGCTGGCCGGGTCGAACACCGGCTTGGCGGTGATCGAGGAGCGGATGGTCAGCAGCACCTCGCGCACAGGCACCGCCAGTTCCAGGGCATAGGGGGTGGGCTGCATCTTGCGGCCGACCTGCACCAGCAGCTCGTCCTCGAAGAAGGTGCGCAGGCGGCCGAGCACGCCGCTGGTGGCCGATTGCGTCATGTGCAGGCGTTCGGCGGCGCGGGTGATGTTCTGCTCTTCCAGCAGCACATCCAGCGCCACCAGGAGGTTCAGGTCCAGGTGATGGAATCGCATGGCAGATGGCTCAGGCTTGTTGTAGTTATTTTCGCGATACCTTCCCGCCGCATTCCCGATACGTCAATAGCGCCCCGCCGGGAGTGGGCGGCAAACGCCCGCCGCCATGGGCCCGCGCCCAGGTATCGCGATCGGCGATGCCTTGCATCCCCACATGCGATTGGTCAGCCCGCCGCGCCACCCAGCAACCTGCGCTCCAGTCGAGCGGCCCCCGAGCCGCGGCGACCCACCACCGGCGGCCCCCTGCCCGGCGCCGAATCATAATTTCAATGGAGTGGTAGCCATGAACATCCTTGGCCTCGACGCCCTGGTCTTCGGCGTCGACGATATCCAGGCCTGTGCCGATTGCCTGCGCGACTATGGCCTCACGGCCGTGCAACTCACCGCCGACGGCGGGCGCTTCGAAGCCCTCGACGGCACCGCCATCGTCATCCGCCGCGGCGACGACGCTAGCCTGCCGCCGGCCCTGGGCCCAGCGCCATCGCTGCGCGAGACCGTCTACGGCGTGGCCGGCGCCGCAGACCTGGACGCCATCGCCGACGAACTGGGGCGCGACCGCGAGGTGCGCCGCGATGCTGCCGGCGTGCTGCACTGCGTCGACGACCTGGGCTTCGCCATTGCCTTCCAGGTCAGCTGCCGGCGCCCCTTCGAGGCCCCAGCCGACCTGACCAACGCCCCCGGCAGCGCGCCGCAGCGCCCGCTCAACCAGCTGGGCATCACCCCGGACATGCCGGCGCTGCCGCGCACCCTGTCCCACGTCGTGTACTTCGTGCCCGATGCCGCCAGGGGCGAGGCCTTCTACCGCGAGCGCCTGGGCTTCGTCACCACCGACAGCTTCGTCGGCGTCGGCCCCTTCATGCGTTCGGCGGGCATGGACGACCACCACTGCCTGTTCATGATCCAGACGCCGCCGCACATGCAGGGCTGCGAGCACTTCACCTTCCACCTGGGCAGCGGCACCGAGGTACTGCTGGCCGGCACGCGCTTGCAGAACAAGGGCTGGACCAGCTTCTGGGGCCCGGGCCGGCACCTGCTGGGCTCCAACTGGTTCTGGTACTTCAACAGCCCGCTGGGCTGCCACATCGAGTACGACGCCGACATGGACAAGCACGACGACGCCTGGGCCGCGCGCCAGGCGCCGATGTCGGCGGACAACTCGCAGCTGTTCCTCTTCACCGCGCGGGAGAAGTGGGCGCCGAGCGGCCCGCCGCCGAAGCAGGGCTGAGCCGTGGACTGCGTGGCGCTGTGCCGGCTCGACGAGCTGGGCGAGGGCCAGGCGCGCGGCTTCGACCCGCAGGGCGAGGGCGCGGATGCGCTGTTCGCCCTGCGCCACCGCGGCCAGGTGCGCCTGTACCGCAACCGCTGCCCGCACCTGCAGGTGCCGCTGGAGTACCGCAAGGACAGGTTCCTCAGCGCCGACGGCCAGTGGGTCGTCTGCTACGCCCACGGCGCGCGCTTCCGCCCGCACGACGGCGAATGCGTGTACGGCCCGTGCCTTGGGCAGTCGCTGGCGGCGCTGGTGCATGAAGAGAAGGACGGCTGGCTGCTATTGCCGTTGGCGCAACTGCAAGGCTGAGGTATCGCGCCGTGCGATAGGTCGCATCCGCGGACTCGATTGGTCAAGACCCGGCCCCGCCGGGAAGCTGTGCCCCAGGGCACGGAGAACGGCCGCACCGCCAGTCGGTGCGGACAACAAGAACAACACGTGAGAGACGCCATGAACACTGTGAGCAAGGTGCTGATCGTCGGTGGCGGCATCGGCGGGCTGTGCGCCGCCATCGCCCTGCGCCGCAAGGGCATCGCCGTCGACCTGGTCGAGCTGAAGAGCGAGTGGACCGTCTACGGTGTGGGCATCATCCAGCAGAGCAACGTGGTGCGCGAGATGCACCGCCTGGGCCTGCTCGATGCCTACCTGGACGCCGCCTACGCCTTCGAGGACGTAGCCATCTACACCACCGCCGGCCAGCAACTGGTGCGCATCCCCGGCCAGCGCCTGGCGGGGCCGCAGTACCCGGCCAACGTCGGCATCTCCCGCCGCGCGCTGCACAAGGTGCTCAGCGAAACCGCCATCGAGCTGGGCACCCGCGTGCGCCTGGGCACCTCGGTGGAAAGCTTCGAGCAGGACGCCAGCGGCGTCGACGTGCTGTTCAGCGACGGCAGCCAGGGCCGCTACCAGCTGCTGGTGGGCGCCGACGGGCTGTACTCGCGGGTCCGCGGCCTGCTGTTCGGCGACAAGTACCAGCCGCGCTTCACCGGCCAGTCGGTGTGGCGCCACAACTTCAGGCGCGCCGCGCAGATCGACCACCTGGCCAACTACCAGGGCCCCTCGGGCAACGCCGGCCTGGTGCCGCTGGCCGACGACCTGATGTACCTGTTCACCACCTCCCACGAGCCGGGCAACCCCTGGATGGACCCGGCCGGCCTGGCCGAGGGCCTGCGCCAGCGCCTGGCCGGTTTCGGCGGGCTGATCGGCGAGCTGCGCGAGCAGATCACCGACAGCGCCGAGGTCGTCTACAAGCCGCTGGAAGCGGTATTCGTCGACGAGCCCTGGCACCGTGGCCGGGTGCTGCTGATCGGCGACGCCGCCCACGCCACCACCCCGCACCTGGGGCAGGGCGCCGGCATGGCCATCGAGGACGCGGTGGTGCTGGCCGAGGAACTCACCACCGGCGGCAGCCTGGCCGAGCAGCTGCAGCGCTTCATGGGCCGGCGCTTCGAGCGCTGCAAGTTCATCGCCGAGAAGTCCCTGCTGGCCGGCGAGAAGGAGATCGCCCAGGACCCGTCCTTCGACCGCATCGGCCTGGTGAAGCAGATGCTGGAGGTCACCGCGCGCCCCATCTGACCCCACGGCCCGGCGCGCCCCGCCTTGCCGGCGCGCCGCGGCCCACGCCAACACCAACGCACAAGAACAAGAAAGAGGTGACCTCGATGTCCGCTGACAAGCGTGCAACCGCGCGGCCGCTGCCGCCGCTCAAGCCCCTCACCCTGGCGCTGCTGGCCCTGGCCGCCGGCCACGCCCAGGCCTTCGAATTCGACACCGGCAACCCCGACTTGCGGGCGCGCTGGGACAACACCCTGAAGTACAGCGCCGCCTGGCGCACCCAGGACGCCAGCAGCAAGCTGAGCGAGGGCCAGACCGCGCTGAACCTCGACGACGGCGACCGCAACTTCGACAAGGGCCTGATCTCCAACCGCCTGGACCTGCTCTCCGAGCTGGACGTCACCTACGGCGACGTCGGCGCGCGGGTCAGCGGCGCGGCCTGGTACGACGACGTCTACAACCGCGGCAGCGACGCCAACGACCCCAGCCGCGCCAACAGCTACTCGGTGGACTACGACGAATTCACCGACGACACCCGTACCCTGCACGGGCGCAAGGGCGAACTGCTCGACGCCTTCGTCTTCGGCAAGACCGAGCTGGCCGGCATGCCGCTGTCCGGGCGCCTGGGCCGGTACGCCATGCAGTGGGGCGAGAGCCTGTTCTACGGCATGAACGGCATCGCCGGCGGCATGGCGCCCATCGACGTGGTCAAGGGCCTGTCGGTGCCCAACACCCAGTTCAAGGAACTGATCCGCCCGGTGCAGCAGGTCTCCGGCCAGCTGCAGCTGACCCCGGACGTGTCCATCGGCGCCTACTACCAGTTCGAGTGGGAGGCCAACCGCCTGCCGGCCGCCGGCAGCTACTTCTCCACCGACGACTTCTTCGGCGACGGCGCCGAGCGCATGTACATCGGCTCGCCGGTGATGCCCGGCGGCCAGCCGCTGGCCTTCTACCACGGCAACGACAAGGAGGCGAAGGACTCGGGGCAGGGCGGCGTGCAGCTGCGCTGGCGCACCGAGACGGTGGACTGGGGCCTGTACGCCATCCGCTTCCACGACAAGTCGCCGCAGCTCAACGTGCGCAGCGACTTCGCCAACCTCAACCCGCTCACCGGCAAGGCCGGCGAGTTCTACTGGGTGTACCCCGAAGGCATCAGCGCCCTGGGCGGCAGCTTCTCCACCACCCTGGGCAACTTCAACGTCGCCGGCGAAGTCTCCACCCGCTGGAACCAGCCGCTGGCCTCCACCAACCAGCACGCCCTGGCCGTGGGCGAGGCGATCAACAACAGCGACGACCCGCTCTACGCCACCGGCCGCACCCTGCACGCCAACTTCTCCTGGCTGGCCAGCCTTGAGCCGAACTTCATCGCCGGCGAGTCGAGCTTCCTCGGCGAGATCGCCTGGAACCGGGTGCTGAGCGTGAGCAAGAACCGCGACGCCATCGACCCCAACGCCGACCGCGACGCCACCAGCCTGCGCCTGGTCTACGAGCCGATGTACCGGCAGATCTACCCGGGCCTGGACCTCTCGGTGCCGCTCGGCGCCAGCTACACCAACGGCGCCTCCGAGGCCCTGGGCACCGGCTTTGGCAGCGACCACGGCGGCGACATCAACATCGGCCTGAAGGGCAACTACCTCAACACCTGGAGCCTGGGCCTGACCTACACGCACTACTACGGCCCGGAAAACACCTTCCTCGACGCCGACAACCACTACACCTTCGAACAGTCGCTGAAAGACCGCGACTTCATCGCCTTCACCGTCAGCCGCACCTTCTGACCGAGGACTGCCCGATGAAACACAACAAGAAAGTCGTTTCCCTGCTCACCGCCCTGAGTGCCTCCCTGCTGTTCGCCCACGGCGCCCTGGCCGCCGTCTCCGCCGAAGAGGCGGGCAAGCTCAGGACCACGCTCACCCCGCTGGGCGGCGAGCGCGCCGGCAACGCCGACGGCAGCATCCCGGCCTGGACCGGCGGCTACACCCAGGCCGACCCGGCCTACAAGGACGGCGGCAAGCGCGGCGACCCCTTCGCCGCCGACAAGCCGCTGTTCACCATCACCGCGCAGAACATGGCGCAGTACGCCGCGCAGCTCACCCCCGGGGTGCAGGCGATGCTGAAGAAGTACCCCGACAGCTACCGCCTGGAGGTCTACCCGACGCACCGCAGCGCCGCCGCGCCGCAGTCGGTGTACGACGCCACCTTCGCCAACGCCACCAGCGGCAAGCTGGTGGACGGCCCCGCCGGGCTGATGCCCGAGGGCGCCGCCGGCGGCATCCCGTTCCCGATCCCGGGCAGCGGTGCCGAGGCCATCTGGAACCACCTGCTGCGCTGGCGCGGCGCCTCCTGGCACGCCAGCTTCACCCAGTACCTGACCACCGCCGACGGCAAGCACGTGCTGACCAACGACTCGCGCGCCGACCTGCAGATGCCCTGGTACCTGCCCGGCGGCGCCGGCGAGCGGGGCGTGTTCTGGTCCATCCGCATGATCAACGACGGCCCGCCGCTGCGCGCCGGCGAGGCCATCACCGGGCTCGAGAACCTCAATGCCGACAAGACCACGGTGTGGACCTACCTGCCCGGCCAGCGCCGCGTGCGCCGCCTGCCCAACGCCTGCTGCGACACCCCGACGCCGGCCACCGCCGGGGTCCTGAGCTTCGACGAGCTGTACGTGTTCGACGGCCGCGTCGACCGCTTCGACTGGAAGCTGGTGGGCAAGAAGGAGATGTACATCCCGTACAACGCCAACAAGGTGTTCACCGCCGCAGGCCCCGAGGCGCTGCTGGACGCGCACCACCTGAAGTCCGACGCTCTGCGCTGGGAGAAGCACCGCGTCTGGGTGGTGGAGGCGACCCTGAAGAACGGCCAGCGCCACGTGATGCCCAGGAGCACCTACTACCTCGACGAGGACACCTGGACCGCCGTGCTCGGCGAGCGCTACGACGCCCGCGGCCAACTGGCCAAGGTGCTCTGGACCTCGCCGGTGGTGCTGCCCGACCTGCCTGGGGTGGTGACCCTCACCAACGGCTTCTACGACCTGCTCTCCGGGGCATGGTTCGCCGGCGACCTGTTCGCCGGCAAGAGCGAGCAGTACCGCATCGTGCCGCCGTACAAGGACTCGGTGTTCACCGCCGACGCCATGGCGGGCGAGGGCGTGCGCTGAGCGTTAGCACCCTGCTCCTGTAGGAGCGCGCCCTGCGCGCGAATCGCGGGCAGGGCCCGCTCCTACGGGAGACCTCGCGGTACCCGGCCTCGACAGGCCCGACTACAAGAAAAACCAAGGTTGCGTGCGATGAACAAAATGCTTTCCGGCCTGCTCCTGGCGGCCTGTTGCGCCCTGCCGCCGGCTTTCGCGGCAAGTCCCCCGGACGTGCTGGCGCAGCCCGCCGTGCAAGGCCCCCAGGCCCAGCACGCGGTGCTGCAGGACGTCACCCGCGCCGGCAACCGCCTGGTGGCGGTGGGCGAGCGCGGCGTGGTGCTGCTCTCCGACGACAACGGCGCCAACTGGCGCCAGGCGAACTCGGTGCCGGTCAGCGCCAGCCTGGTCGCCGTGCAATTCGTCGATGCGCGCAACGGCTGGGCCGTAGGCCATGCCGGCGTGGTGCTGTACAGCGACGACGGCGGCGAGCACTGGAGCCTGCAACTGGACGGCAGGCGCGCCGCCGCCCTGGAACTGCAGGCTGCCGAGGCCTCGGCCGATGCCGGCCGCGTCGCCGCTGCCCAACGCCTGGTGGCCGACGGCGCCGACAAGCCCCTGCTGGCCGTGCATTTCAGCGACGCCCGCCATGGCCTGGTGCTCGGCGCCTACGGCCTGGCCCTGGCCACCGCCGACGGCGGCCGCAGCTGGCAGTCGTGGATGGGCCACCTGCCCAATCCCCAGGGCCTGCACCTGTACGCCGTGGCGGGGCAGGGCAGCGACCTCTACATCGCCGGCGAACAGGGCCTGCTGCTGCGCTCGCGCGACGCGGGCGAACACTTCCAGGCGCTGCAGGGCCCCTACGAGGGCAGCTACTTCGCCGCCGCCGTGCTGCCCGGCGGCCGCCTGCTGGTGGGCGGCCTGCGCGGCAAGCTGTTCGCCTCCGACGACGGCGGCGCCAGCTTCCAGGCCCTGGCCAATCCCATCCCGGCCTCGCTCAACGGCATCCGCGTGGCCGGCGGCCAGCTGCTGCTCGCCAACCAGGCCGGCATGCTCCTGCGCAGCGGCCTGGGCGAGTTCGCCGCAAGGCCGCTGCCGGTCTCCGACGGCCTGCCGCTGAGCGCCGCCACCGTCGCCGCCGATGGCGCCCTGGTGGCCGTCGGCATGGCCGGCGCGCGCCGCCTGGCGCCTTCTTCCTCCTCCAGCACAGCGGACTGAGCCATGCACGCCCCGACTTCCCCCGCGCCGTCCAGCGGCCGCCTCGACGACTTCGACAGCGCTTCCGGCTCGCTGCTGGAACGCGCCCTGTTCAACCACCGCGGGCTGGTCCTGCTGCTGTGCCTGGCGGCGACCCTGCTGCTGGGCTGGCAGGCCACGCGGCTGACGCTCAACGCCAGCTTCGAGAAGATGATCCCGCGCGAGCACCCGTTCATCCTCAACTACCTGGACCACCGCCAGGAACTGGCCGGCCTGGGCAACGCCGTGCGCATCGCCGTGGCCAACCCCGCGGGCAGCATCTACGACAAGCACTACCTGCAGGTGCTGCAGCAACTCAACGACGAGGTGTACCTGCTGCCCGGCGTGGACCGCGCGGCGATGAAATCGCTGTGGACGCCGTCCACCCGCTGGACCGGCGTGACCGAGGACGGCCTGGAAGGCGGCCCGGTGATCCCCGACGGCTACGACGGCGGCGGCGCCAGCCTGGAAGCGCTCAAGCGCAACGTCGAACGCTCCAACGAGATCGGCCAGCTGGTGGCCTTCGACCAGCGCTCGAGCATCCTCTACGTGCCGCTGCTGGAGAAGACCCCCGACGGTGTGGCGCTGGACTACACCACCTTCGCCCATGAGCTGGAGGCCCTGCGCGGCAAGTACCAGGCCCGGGGCGTGGACATCCACATCACCGGTTTCGCCAAGGTGGTAGGCGACCTGATCGACGGCCTGAAGCAGATCCTGCTGTTCTTCGCCGCGGCCATCGCCATCACCGCCGCGGTGCTCTACTGGTACACCCGCTGCGTGCGCAGCACGGCGCTGGTTGTGCTGTGCTCGCTGGTGGCGGTGGTCTGGCAGCTGGGCCTGCTGCCGCTGCTGGGCTACGAGCTGGACCCGTACTCGGTGCTGGTGCCCTTCCTGGTGTTCGCCATCGGCATGAGCCACGGCGCGCAGAAGATGAACGGCATCATGCAGGACATCGGCCGCGGCATGCACCGCCTGGTCGCCGCGCGCTTCACCTTCCGCCGGCTGTTCCTCGCCGGGCTCACCGCGCTGCTGTGCGACGCGGTGGGCTTCGCGGTGCTGATGATCATCCGCATCCAGGTCATCCAGGACCTGGCGGTGATCGCCAGCCTGGGCGTGGCGGTGCTGATCTTCACCAACCTGATCCTGCTGCCGGTGCTGCTGTCCTACATTGGCGTCAGCCCGAAAGCCGCGCGGCGCAGCCTGCGCGCGGAGGAGGCCGAGGCGAGCGGGGCGGACAAGCACGCCGTGTGGCGCTTCCTCGACCTGTTCACCCGGCGCCGCTGGGCGGCCGCGTGCATCACCGTGGCTGCGCTGCTGGCCGCCGGCGGCTACGCGGTGAGCCTCAACCTGAAGATCGGCGACCTCGACGCCGGCGCCCCGGAACTGCGCCCGGACTCGCGCTACAACCGCGACAACGCCTTCGTCACCGCGCACTACGGCGCCAGCAGCGACGTGTTCGCGGTGATGGTGCAGACCCCGGCCGGCGCCTGTTCGGCCTACGACACCCTCAAGCGCGTCGACGACCTGGACTGGCAACTGCGCGGCCTGGCCGGCGTGGATTCGACCAACTCCCTGGCGCTGCTCAACCGCCGGGTGCTGGTGGGCCTCTCCGAGGGCAGCCCGAAGTGGTACGAACTGGTGAATAACCAGGCCACCCTGAACATGGTCACCGCCAACGCCCCGCGCGGCCTGTACAACGACGACTGCAGCCTGCTGACGCTGTACGCCTACCTCACCGACCACAAGGCCGACACCCTGGCGCGGGTGGTCGACAGCGTGCAGGCCTTCGCCCGCGACAACGACAGCGAGCAGGCGAAGTTCCTCCTCGCCGCCGGCAGCGCCGGCATCGAGGCGGCCACCAACATCGTGGTCAGGCAGGCCAACCACGACATGCTCTGGTGGGTCTACGGCGCGGTCATCCTGCTCTGCCTGGTGACCTTCCGCTCCTGGCGCGCGGTGCTCTGCGCGGTGCTGCCGCTGGTGCTCACCTCGATCCTCTGCGAGGCGCTGATGGTGGCCCTGGGCATCGGCGTGAAGGTCGCCACCCTGCCGGTGATCGCCCTGGGCGTGGGCATCGGCGTGGACTACGCGCTGTACGTCATGAGCATCGTCCTGGCCCAGCTGCGCCAGGGCGCCAGCCTGTCCAGCGCCTATTACCGGGCGCTGCTGTTCACCGGCAAGGTGGTGATGCTCACCGGCGTGACCCTGGCCATCGGCGTGGGCACCTGGATCTTCTCGCCCATCAAGTTCCAGGCCGACATGGGCGTGCTGCTGGCCTTCATGTTCGTCTGGAACATGGTCGGCGCCCTGGTCCTGCTGCCGGCGCTGGCCTACTTCCTGCTGCCCCGGCGCCAGGCGCAACCCGCCGTGCCGGCGCACCAGCTGGAGGAAGTCCACCACGACCGCGACTGCTGCGAGCCGAATACCAGCCAGAGGACCGCCCGATGCCATGCCTGAACCCATCGAATGCCGGCTTCACATGTAGGAGCGCCCCCTGGGCGCGAATCGCGGGCAGGGCCCGCTCCTACAGGTGCGGCAGGAACACCTGCGTAGGATGGGTTGAGCGAAGCGATACCCATCGCCACGACCCCATGGATTTCCGGCGTGGAGGTGCGCAATGACCACCCAACGCCCCGCCGGAACAGCCCAAGCGCTGCTCCTGCTGTTCGGCAGCTGCCTGCCTGTGCTTGGCGCTGTGCTCATCGCACCGGTGCTGCCGCGCATGCAGGCGCACTTCGCCGAAACCCCCGGCGCCGCCGTGCTGGTGCCGGTGGCGCTGACCCTGCCGGCGCTGGTGATCGCCTTCCTGGCGCCGCTGGCCGGATTGCTCGCCGACCGCGTCGGCCGGCGCCCGCTGCTGCTGGCCAGCATGCTCCTGTACAGCCTGTGCGGGGTGCTGCCGCTGTGGCTGGACTCGCTGGGGCCGATCGTCGCCAGCCGCGCCGGCATCGGCCTGGCCGAGGCGGGCATCATGACCTGCTGCACCACCCTGATGGGCGACTACTTCGACGGCCAGCGCCGCGAGCGCCTGTTCGCCCTGCAGATGGTCGCCACCTCGTTGTCCGCCGCGCTGTTCATGGGCCTGGGCGGGGCGCTGGGGGAGAGCGGCTGGCGCACGCCTTTCGCGCTCTACGCGGCGGGCCTGCTGTGCCTGCCGCTGATGGCGGCGCTGCTGTGGGAGCCGCAGGTGCGCCATGCCGGGCCGCTGCGCGCGGACGCCGGACGCTTCCCCTGGGCCGCGCTGGCGCCGCTGTACCTGCTGACCCTGCTGGCCGGCGTCAGCCTGTTCATCGTCCCGGTGCAGGCCGGCTACCTGCTGCAACTGCTGCACGTGGACGCCCCGCAGCAGGTGGGCATGACCATGGGCGCCAACCAGCTCGGCGTGCTCGCCGGGGCCCTGGCCTTCCGCCTGCTCGCCGCGCTGCCGGCGCGGCGCCTGCTGGCCCTGGGCTTCGCCACCGCCGGCCTGGGCGGCGCGCTCATGGCCCTGGCCGACAGCCACGCGCCTATGGTGTTGGCGGTGCTGGTCAATGGCCTGGGCGTGGGCCTGCTGCTGCCGACGCTGATCACCCAGGTGATGCTGCAGGTCGGCTTCCACCAGCGCGGCCGCGCCACCGGCGGCTTCACCGCGTCCATCTTCGCCGGCGAATTCCTCAGCCCGCTGCTGGTGCTGGCGATCACCGGCGGCGCCAACCCGCACTTGCCCCAGGCCTTGCTGGCGGTCGCCATCGGCCAACTGGTGCTGGCGCCGCTGTGCCTGGTGCTGCTGCGCCGTGGCCGGCCGGCGCCGGTGGCGCAGGCGCTATGAACGAACGTTTCTCCCAGGCCGCCCAGGCCGCGTCCGGCCCGTGGGCGGAACCCCACCGCAAAGGAGTCAGCATGCAACAGCTTCCCGAATTCAAGCGCGTAGTCACCGGGCACGACGCCCAGGGCCAGGCAGTGGTCGCCAGCAGCGGTCCGACGCCCAACGTCTTCCCGCTCAAGGCGGTGCCCGGCACCGTGTTCTACGAGGTGTGGAGCAGCGCCGCCAGCCCGGCGCCGCTGGACAACGGCGACGACCCGACCAACCAGCCGCTGCAACTGAGCCCCGGCCCGCTGGGCAGCGTGATCCGCGTGGTGGACATCCCGCCGGACAGCCTGCAGAACCAGGTCAGCGCGGAGGACGCCGCGGCTGCCTTCGCCGAGATCGGCCAGGCCCATGCCGGCACCGGCAAGGCCGATTCGAAGCACAAGCTGATGCACCGCACCGAAACCCTGGACTATGGCATCGTCACCGAAGGCGAGCTGTGGCTGGTGCTCGATGAGGGCGAGGTGCACCTCAAGCGCGGCGACATCGTGGTCCAGCGCGGTACCAATCACGCCTGGAGCAACCGCACCGAGCAGATGGCGCGGATGGTCTTCATCCTCCTCGACGGCCGCTACGCCGAGGCGCTGAAGGAGCTGCTGCCATGAAGCTCGCCAGCCTCGACGACGGCAGCCGCGACGGCCGCTTGCTGATGGTCTCCCGCGACCTGCAGCGGGCGGTGTCGGCCGGCGCCATCGCCGCCACGCTGCAGGCGGCGCTGGACGACTGGCCCGCCGTCGAACCCGCCCTGCAACGCCTTTACCAGCGCCTGAACGCCGACGAGGCGGATGGCGCCTTCGCCCTCGACCCGGCGCAGCTGGCCGCGCCGCTGCCGCGCGCCTGGCAGTGGCTGGACGGCTCCTGCTTCCTCAGTCATGGCGAACTGATGCAGAAGGCCTTCGACCTGGAGCCCATCGACGGCATCGACAGCATCCCGCTGATCTACCAGGGCGCCGGCGACGACTTCCTTGGCCCGCGGGCGGACATTCCGCTGCCCAGCGAGGCCCACGGCATCGACTTCGAGGGCGAGTTCGCCGTGCTGGTGGACGCGGTGCCCATGGGCTGCCCGGCCGAGCACGCCCTGGCCCACGTGCGCCTGGTGCTGCAGCTCAACGACGTGAGCCTGCGCGCCCTGGCGCCGCGGGAAATGAAGACCGGCTTCGGCTTTCTCCAGGCCAAGCCCGCCAGCAGCTTCGCCCCGGTGGCGGTGACCCCGGACGAGCTCGGCGCGGCCTGGCGCGACGGCCGCGTGCACTTGCCGCTCAAGGTCGAGTGGAACGGCGAATGGTTCGGTCACCCCCACGGCGGCGCCATGCACTTCGGCTTCCATCAGTTGATCGCCCATGCGGCCCTGACGCGCAGGTTGAGCGCCGGTACCCTGATCGGCTCGGGCACCGTGTCCAACGCCGACCGCGCGGTGGGCTCGGCCTGCATCGCCGAGCGCCGCGCCATCGAGACCCTCGCCCAGGGCGCGCCGCGCACCGGCTTCATGCGCTTCGGCGACCGCGTGCGCATGGAGGCCCGCGGCGCGGACGGCGAAGCGCTGTTCGGCGCCATCGACCAGCGCGTGGTGCAAGGGGGCTGGCCATGCGCGTGATGGTCAGCGGGGCCAACGGCTTCGTCGGCCGCGAACTGGTCCGCCGCTTGCTGGAACGCGGCGAGCTGCGCGGGCGGCGGATAGACGCGTTGCTGCTGCTCGACCAGCAACTGGACGACCTGCCGGACGACCGCCGCCTGCGCCGCCACTACGGCAGCGTCACCGACCCGGCGCTGCTGCGCCGGGTGCTGGCCGACGGCATCGACGTGGTGTTCCACCTGGTCAGCGTACCCGGTGGCGCTGCCGAGGCGCAGTACGAGCTGGGCTACGAGGTCAACCTGCAGGCCAGCCTGGAACTGCTGCAGCAACTGCGCCACCGCGAGCGCCCGCCGGTGCTGGTGTACGCCAGCAGCGTGGCGGTATACGGCGGCGAGCTGCCGGCGCGCATGGACGAGGCGCAGCCGGCGCACCCGCAATTGTCCTACGCCGCGCACAAGCTGATGGTGGAAACCGCCCTGGAGGACCTGGCCCGCCGCGGCGAGGTGGACGGCCGCGCCCTGCGCCTGCCCGGCATAGTCGCCCGGCCGCGCCAGCCCAACGGCCTGCGCTCGGCCTTCATGAGCGACCTGCTGCATGCCTACGCCGCCGGCGAGCCCTACACCTGCCCGGTGTCGCCGCAGGCCAGTGCCTGGTGGATGTCGGCGCGCTGCTGCGTGGACAACCTGCTGCACGCCGCCGAGCTGCAAAACCCCGGCGCGCGGCGCGTGTGGCAACTGCCGGTGCTGCAACTGTCCATCGCCCAGGTGCTCGACGCCCTGGCCGCCGGCTTCGGCGAGGCCAACCGCGCGCGCATCGCCTTCGAGCCCGACGCGCAGCTGGAAGCGCTGTTCGGCCGCTTCCCGCCGCTGCGCACGCCGCAGGCCCGCGCCCTGGGCTTCCGCCACGACGGCTCGGCCGCCGCGCTGCTGCGCAACGCCCTCGACCTTGCGCCGCGCCGCAGCCGCGCGGCGGCCCGCAAAGGAGTTTCCGCATGAACCTGAGCAAACGCCGCCTGCTCGACCTCTCGGTGAGCCTGGACAACAACCCCTATACCGACCCGCCGCCGTTGCTGCCGAAGATCGACTACATGGACCACCAGCAGGGCTGGCCGGAAATGGCTGCGATGTTCCCCGGCCTGCGCAAGGAGGACCTGCCGGGCAACGAGGCCTGGGCCGCCGAGCGCCTGCAGATCACCACCCACAGCGGCACCCACATGGATGCGCCCTGGCACTACGCCTCGACCACCGACGGCGGCAAGCCGGCCTTCGGCATCGACGAGCTGCCGCTGGAGTGGTGCCTGCAACCGGGGGTGAAGCTGGACTTCCGCCACCTGCCCGACGGCCACGTGGTGACGGCGGCCGAAGTGGAGACGGAACTGGCGCGCATCGGCCACGCGCTGCAACCGCTGGACATCGTGTTGGTGAACACCCGCGCCGGCAGCCTGTTCGGCCAGCCGGGCTACCTCGAAGCCGGAGTCGGCATGGGCCGCCAGGCCACGCTCTACCTGCTGCAGCGCGGCGTGCGGGTGGTGGGCACCGACGCCTGGAGCTGGGACGCGCCCTTCAGCTTCACCCGCCTGCGCTTCGCCGAGACGGGCGATGCCTCGCTCATCTGGGAGGGCCACAAGGCCGGCCGCGACATCGGCTACGGGCAGATGGAGAAACTGGCCAACCTCGACCAGCTGCCGGCCGACGGCTTCCTGGTCAGCTGCTTCCCCTACAAGATCCGCCACGCCTCGGCGGGGTTCGTCCGCGCCGTGGCGATCTTCGAGGGCTGAGGCGGCACCGCCGGCGGCCTGCTGGCCGGCGCCATCGCCACTCTGGCCGGTCCGGAAATGGGTGTGCCCTTCTGGAGCATCTGGCACCTGCCGGGTATGCTCCTGCCGACGCTGCTGGGCGCCATGCTGGGGCCGCGTTTGTTGCGTTGGTGAGGGTGCCCGGGGTCGGCAAAAGCGTTCGATCCTGGCGGCCGTTCCCTCACCCCAGCCCTCTCCCAGAGGGAGAGGGGGCCGTTCGGAGTGGGCGGAGAGTTCGGCGTCATCCTGAAACGCCTAACCCCACCTCATGCCCGTCGAATCGCGGACGGAGTCCGCTCCTATGCTTACAGGAGTGCCCGGGCGTAGGGAGCGGACTCAACGCCCCCGCCCTACGTTCCTGCGTTCGCGGGCATAACGGGGCTGGGACCAGAGCCTGTAACCAAATTCCAACCAAACAAAAACCTACCCACACACTGCCGACTGTCGGCTCGTCCGCTGGCCAGGCCAAATCGGAGCTATTCCTGCACTGCTCCAGCCGACAATGGAGGAGGAAATGGAACGACTAAGGAAGGTGTTGCTGGCTTCTGCCATCAACGAGACGTCTGCCGTCCAGGTCTTGCGCCAGGCCGCGGCGGAGGCCGTCTCGCCCGTTACCGCCGCGGCCCTGCTCACCGCTGCGAAACGCCTCGAGGAGAATGCCGATGCGCTGCTTCATGCCGCGCATCGGATCGAACTCACATTGCACCCCGACACCCGGGAGGAGGGCGTGGCCGGGCTCGCGCCACTGGACTGAGCCTGCCTTGCCGGCGCGCTCGTCAGGCTGCGGTCGTCGAGGTCCCCTTGCCGTGGACCATCACCCGGTTCCTGCCGGCCTGCTTGGCCTGGTAGAGCAGCTCATCCGCCTCCTTGAGCGTGGCGGCGACGTCGGACCGGTCCGCCGTCCAGCAGGCCACTCCCAGCGACAGGGTGACCTGCCCGGCCGGGGGCATGACGGCCTCGGCCAGCGAGCGCCGGATCCGTTCCGCCACTTCCGCGGCGTCGGCGAGGCCGGTCAGCGGCAGCAGCAGGATGAACTCCTCGCCACCCACCCGGCAGGGCACGTCGCCGTCGCGGCAGTTCTGCCGCAGCAAGTCGGCGAAGGCCTGCAGCACCTTGTCGCCGACGTCGTGGCCGAAGGCATCGTTGACCCGCTTGAAATGGTCGATGTCCATGCTGATCACCGCGAAAGGCTTTTCCAGCAGCGCCCAGTCGCGCAGGCAGTCCTCCAGCATCCGCCGGTTCGCCAGGCCGGTCAGCGGGTCGCTGAGCACCTGGTGGTTGAGCTTGCCGATGCGCTCCTGGGTCAGCAGCGCGCCCTGGATCAGCGCGCGGCGGATGCGCCAGGCCTCGTAGTACCAGGCGCTCACCTGGCCGATGCCGCGGGAGTCGTCCAGTTGCTCGGCGTAGTCGGCGAGCCTGCTCAGGGGCTGGCTGATCCGCGAGGCGGCCCACCAGAGCAGGACCAGCCCCAGCAGGATCATCGGCACTATGCCCTGCACCACCTGGAGCATCAGCGCCCGCAGGGCGGCGAGGGGCGCGCTCATCGGTTGCTGGACGACCACCCCCCAGCCGCTGTTGGGCACCGGGGCATAGCCCGCCAGCATCTGCACCCCGTCGGCATCGGTGACCTGCATCGCGCCGCTCTCGCCGCGCAGCACGGCGTCCACCGCCGCGTTGCGGCCCACGGCCTTGCCGATGTGGTCGGCATCGGGATGGAACAGCAGGTGGCGGTTGCCGTCCACCAGGTACAGGTGCGAGGCGTCGGTCTGGAAGTGCTTGCTGACGATTTCGTTGAGCGCGTTGTTCTTGCGCAGGTAGATGGTCCCGCCGACCAGCCCCAGGTACTCGTCTTGCGGGCTGCGGATGGGGTGGGAGACGAAGACGATCAGGTTGCCCACCAGCGAATTGAAGGCCGGGCTGATCATCGCCTGGCGCCGCTCCAGCGGCTCCCGCGAGCGCAGGTTCTGGCCGGCCACGCTGAGCGCCGGCGGGTGCGAGGCGAGAATCCGGCCCTGGGCATCGGCGATCACCAGGGTGTTGAAGCTCTGGTCCTGCTCCGCCAGGCGCCGGGCCTCGGCCTGCATCGTCGCCCGGGAGGCGAAGTCCTTGCCCATCACCTGGGCGCTGTAGCGCAGCCGGCCGAGGTCGGCGTCGAGGCTCTGGCCGAGGGTCAGGGCGACTTTCGCCGCATAGGCGCGGTTGGTCTCCAGCGAATTGCGCACCAGCGTCTCGCGCTGGATCCGGTAGGTGGCATAGAGGTCGTTCAACAGCGTGGCGAGGATGGCCAGCGAGGTGAACAGCAGGATCAGCGTGCGCAGGTTGAGCTTGGGGATGGCCCCGGATGGCATGGACGTATTCCAGTGGCGCGTGGTAGATGGCGGCCGGAAACGGCGGGGCCGCCGGGTTCTGGCAAGGCAGCGGCCCGTCAGCGGCCGGTCCTCCGGTGCTGCGTCCGTCTATCCTGCCAAGGTTCATGTTAGGTGAGAAATTGGTGGCATATAGCCATTATTTGACCAATGGCGTGCGACGGCTTGTCCGTTCGCGGTTTGCTCTGGCCCGCCGGTTGGCGAACCGGGCCTTCGTCGGGCCGGGACACTCGGTCGCCAGGCATGAGCTTAGAACCGCCAGCGATTTGTCGACGGGCCCGGGAAACCCCAGGATAGGCCGGTAATGGTGACGAAGGCTGCCCAGCCGGCCTACGCTTGAAAAGAACCACGGCATTGGAAGTATCGATACATGCACGAGATCGGCAAGCAGAACGAGAACGGCCCGGCAGGCTGGCAACTGGAGCGCATCGTCGAGGAACTGCGCGCGGCGCGCAGCGAATGGCGCAGCCGCAGCGGCCGGCCGCGGGAGCAGGGCGGGCGCGAGCTGCCTTCGCGGCGTTCCATCGAGGAGATCGTCGAGCGCCTGGCCAGCGCGCTCTTCCCCATGCGTCTGGGGCCCAACGACCTGCGCGACGAGAGCGAGGACTTCTTCGTCGGGCGCACCCTGGACAGCGCCCTCAATGCGCTGCTGATCCAGGCGCGCCTGGAGCTGCGCTACAGCGCGCGCCAGCGCGGCGAAGCGGAGGACGGCATCGAGGAGCGGGCGCTGGGGATCGTCCGTGACTTCGCCCTGGCCCTGCCGCTACTGCGCCAACTGCTGGACTCCGATGTGCTGGCCGCCTACCAGGGCGACCCGGCGGCGCGCAGCGTCGACGAGGTGCTGCTGTGCTATCCGGGGGTGCTGGCCATCATCCACCACCGCATGGCGCACCACCTGTACCGCGCCGGCCTGCCGCTGGTGGCGCGGATCATCTCCGAACTGGCGCACTCGGCCACCGGCATCGACATCCACCCCGGCGCGCAGATCGGCGGCAGCTTCTTCATCGACCACGGCACCGGCGTAGTGATCGGCGAGACGGCGATCATCGGCGAGCAGGTGCGCATCTACCAGGCGGTCACCCTGGGCGCCAAGCGCTTCACCGCCGACGAGACCGGCCAACTGCACAAGGGCCAGCCGCGCCACCCCATCGTCGAGGACGAAGTGGTGATCTACGCCGGCGCCACCATCCTGGGGCGCGTCACCATCGGCAAGGGCTCCACCATCGGCGGCAACGTCTGGCTGACGCGCAGCGTGCCGCCGGGCAGCCAGATCAGCCAGGCCAGCCTGCAGCAGCAGGCCAACGACGCGGGCCTGGACTAGGCGTAGGGCGGATAATCGCGGACGGAGTCCGCTCCTACGACCCTGCTTCCTGGAACCGTAGCGGACTCCGTCCGCGATCGGTCCGATCCGTTGCACCGAACTATGCAACTGCACGGCCCTCGTAGGATGGGTTGAGCTTGCGAAACCCATGCGGTTGCGGTGATGGGTATCGCTTCGCTCAACGCCATCCTACGAAAAGCCGTGCTTCCTGGAACCGTAGGAGCAACTGTCCTGTGCCGAGGTGCTCTTCGTAGGATGGGTTGAGCTTGCGAAACCCATGCGGTTGCGGTGATGGGTATCGCTTCGCTCAACGCCATCCTACGAAAAGCCGTGCTTCCTGGAATCGTAGGAGCAACTGTCTTGTGCCGAGGTGCTCTTCGTAGGATGGGTTGAGCTTGCGAAACCCATGCGGTCGTGGCGATGGGTATCGCTTCGCTCAACGCCATCCTACGAAAAGCCGTGCTTCCTGGAGCCGTAGGAGCAACTGTCTTGTGCCGAGGTGCTCTTCGTAGGATGGGTTGAGCTTGCGAAACCCATGCGGTTGCGCTGATGGGTATCGCTTCGCTCAACGCCATCCTACGAAAAGCGTCTTGGCGCGGCCTCGTCAGCGAGGCCCCTGCGCCGGCGCCAGCTTGTCCAGCACCTGCCGGGCCAGGGCGTGGTACAGCGAGACCGGGGCGATCCAGCCGGAAATGCTGGCGGCCATAACCGTGGCGGCCAGCATGGGGATGACCAGGTCGGGGCTGTGGGAGAGTTCCAGGACGATCACCGAGGCGGTCAGCGGCGAGCGGGTCACGCCGGCGAGGTAGGCGCCCATGCCCAGCAGCGCGCAGGTCTGCGGGTTGACGTCCGGCAGCAGCGCCAGCAGCGGGGCGAAGGCAGCGCCTATGCTCAGCGAGGGCGAGAACAGGCCGCCGGGGATGCCGGAGAGGTAGGACACCACGTTGGCCAGGAACTTCCATAGCACGAAGCCCTGGTCGGTCATCGGGTGGCCTTCGAGCAGGGCGCGGGTTTCCTCGTAGCCGGTGCCGAACACGTGGTTGCCCGAGGCCAGCCCCAGCAGCGCCAGCAGCAGGCCGCAGGCGGCGGCGAAGCGTACCGGCCAGCGCTCGCGCAGGCGGCACATGCGGCCCAGCCAGCCGGCCTGGGTGGGCAGCACCAGCTTGACGTAGAGCCCGCCCAGCAGGCCGCCGAGCAGGGCGCAGGCCGGCACTTCGCTCCAGCCCCAGCCGGCCGGCAGGCTGCCGCCGATTTCGCCGAAATAGGAGTAATGGCCCATCAGGCCGAGGGTGACGGCGCCGCCGATCAGCACCGCGGTCAGCACCAGGCCGCTGAAGCGCTGCTCGAAGGTGCGGCTGAGTTCCTCGATGGCGAACACGATGCCCGCCAGCGGGGTGTTGAAGGCCGCGGCGATGCCGGCCGCGCCGCCGGCGAGGATCAGCCCGGCGACGGTGCGCCGGCCATGCAGGCCCAGGCGCCGGCCGAAGGCGTAGATGACCGCGGCGCCGACGTGCACGGTGGGCCCTTCGCGGCCCACCGAGCCACCCACCAGCAGCGCGCCCAGGGTGAAGAGCATGCGCACGGCGGCCACCGGCAGCGCCAGCACCCGGGCGCGGAAGCGCCGCGAGGGCGACTCCAGCGCGGCGATCACCTGGGGAATGCCGCTGCCCTTGGCCTCGCCGAACCAGCGCTGGGTGATCCAGGCCAGCAGGGCGAAACCCGCTGGGGTGAGCAGCAGCGGCAGCCAGGGCGTGATGCCGAGCATGCGCTTGAACAGCGCGAAGGACTGGTCCGCCAGCCAGGCGAAGGCCAGCGCCACCAGGCCCACCAGCAGCGCACCGACCCAGAACGCCAGGCGCTGTCGCCATTCCAGCCAGCGTGGCCGTCGGAAGCGCCGGAGGCGGGCGGTGGGGGCGGGTTCTGCGTTGGCAGGGCTGGGCTGTTCGGACATCGACGGGGCCTGGATCGCGGGGCAAGGGCGGATTATGGCCGTCTTGCCATCGCCTTGCACTTCGCGTTCAGGTGTCTCCACGTTCTTCCGTGCAGGCGCTCGCCCTGCATGCGAATCATGGACGGAGACGCGATGTTATCCTGTAGGAGCAACTGTCTTGCCCACTGCGCCGGGGTGCTTGCTCCTACGAAAAGCCGTACTCGCCTGCAGCGCAGGAGCGGACTTTGTCCGCGATTGTGCCGGCAGGGTAGGCGATGGGTTTTGCAAATGTTCTGCCGGGACACATAGGTAACGCCTGGGACGTTATGCGCCCTACAGTTGGGCTGGCGAGCGGGCATAAGAATGCCCTCGTCCTTCCTGAACGACAGGCCCCCGCCAGGGCCTGGCCCAGGAGCCTGGCCGGGCCCGGCGGGGAGCGCTCGCCCGCAACGTGGCGGGCCAGTAGGTCATTGCATCGGAACACGAGAGCCGCCCGCCCGGAACCGGGTGGGCGACACCCCAGGTATAGCCGATGGCTGTGGCCGCTTCGCTGGCGAAGTGTGGCGCAGTCGAGGGTTTCGAGAGTTCGCTGCGCCGGGCCGACGACACGCGGCCAGTCGGCGGCGGCCATCGACACGATGTTGGCGTCGCCGTGCAGGCGCCGGTGCTCCGGGGGCGTCATGTCGAACCAGCGCTGGTGCGCCCGGCCTGCGAGCAGGTGGCCGACGAACTGCGCAAGCAGGGCTACGAGGTGGCGGTGGAGGAGCGCGACGACGGCCGCGTGAGCCTGGCGCTGGACCATGCCGGCGAAGGCCGCTTCCTCTACGAGGTGCGCCCGCGGGCCTTCGCCTCGCCCAGTTTCGTGGTGCAGGACAGCGACGAGGGCAACGACGCCCGCAAGTATTTCCGCGCCGAGGTGCACCTGCGCGAGGGCGGACAGGACTACGACATCATGGGCTGGAGCCGCGAGGACGTGATCGGCGACATCCTCGACCAGTACCAGCGCCACCTGCACTACCTGCACATGGTGCGCTGAAGCCTCCGGCGCGAGCAGCCCGCGGGGCGCTTCGCCGCGCTCAGCGCAGGTCCAGGCGGCGCGCCAGCTTGCGCAGGTTGCTCGGGTCCATCTTCAGCGCGCGGGCCGCCGCCGCCCACTTGCCGCCATGGCGCTGCAGCGCGCGTTGCAGCAGGCGGCGCTGGTAGTCGTCGACCACTTCCTGCAGGGAGCGGGCGTCCTCGGCCGAGGGGGCGGGTATTTCGACGGCATCCTCGGCCGCCGGCAGCTCCAGGCCGAGCCCTGCCGCGTCGATGCTCAGCAGTTCGCGCCGCGAGGCCGCCTGGCTCAGGGTCTTGAGCGCCGCGCGGCTGATGAGATGTTCCAGCTCGCGCACGTTCCCCGGCCAGGCGTAGTCCAGCAGGGCCTGCTCGGCATCCGGCGTCAGGCGCAGGCAGCGTAGGCCCAGGCGGGTGCGGTTGAGTTCGAGGAAGTGTCCGGCCAGCACCAGCACGTCCTGGCCGCGCTCGCGCAACGGCGGGATGTGCACCGGGTACACCGATAGCCGGTGATAGAGGTCGGCGCGGAAGCGCCCGCCGCGCACCTCGTCGGCCAGGTGGCGGTTGGTGGCGGCGATGATGCGCACGTCGACGTGCTTGGGCCGGTCGGCCCCCAGGCGCTGGATCTCGCCGCCCTGCAGGGCGCGCAGCAGCTTGGCCTGGATCGACAGCGGCAGCTCGCCGATCTCGTCGAGGAACAGGGTGCCGCCGTTGGCCGCCTCGAAGCGCCCCTGGCGGTCCTGGGCGGCGCCGGAGAAGGCGCCGCGCACGTGGCCGAACAGCTCGCTTTCGGCGAGGGTTTCCGGCAGCGCCGCGCAGTTCACGTAGACCAGCGGCTTGCGCGAACGCGGCGAGCTGGCGTGCAGGGCGCGGGCGAACAGCTCCTTGCCGACGCCGGTCTCGCCCTGCAGCAGCACCGGCAACTCGGAGTCGGCGACTATCTTCAGTTCGTCCAGCAACTGGTGCAGCACCGGGCTTTCGCCGAGGATGCCGGCGCCGGGTTCCAGGGCCGGCTCGGCCAGAACGCTGCGGGTCAGGCGCAGGCGGCGCACCTCGCTTTCCAGGCGGCCGACGCGCACGGCGGCCTCGATCAGCGGCGCGTAGTGCTCCAGGCGCCGGACCAGCGCCGGCGAGAAGCTGCCGGGGCGCAGGGCGTCCAGGGTCAGCGCGCCCCAGGCGCGGCCTTCCAGGTAGAGGCTCATGCCCATGCAGTCGTGTACCGGCAGGGGCTTGTCGGGGCTGTCCTGGAGCAGGCCGTCGTAGGGATCGGGCAGCTCGCTGTCGGCGCTGAACTGCAGCGGCTCGCGCTGCGCAAGGATGTGCGCCAGGCGCGGGTGGCTGGCCACGGCGAAACGCCGGCCGAGCACTTCGCGGTCCAGGCCCACGGCGGCCTGGGGCTGGAGGCTGTCGCCATCGAGCTGCAGCAGCACCACGGCGCTGCAGGCGAACTCGTCGCGCAAAGCCACCACCAGCCGCTGCAGGCGCTCGGCGGTGGGCAGGTCGTCGGCCAGGTCCGCCAGGAGCCTGTCCAACAATGAGGTATTTTTTACCTTTGCGAGGTCATTTGAACCCGTTCCGGGTGCGGTCATTTCGACTCGTGAGTTTCGCAAGTTATTGATCCTGGGAGGTTTATGGGATGGCACACAGCTTGCGATAGCGCAAGCAGTGCCTGACCAAGGAGCCATCCCATGCACGTCCCGCTCAGCAACATCCCAGGCCGCCGCGCCTACGTCAAATCCGCCAGCCCCATTCGCCCGGTCGCCGGGGAGGAGCGCCATCATGGGTGAATACCGCAAGTTGTGGTGGGCGCTGATCGCCGTGCTCGGCGTGACCTTCTGCATACTCGGCTGGTTCGGCCGCGAGGTCTACCGCCAGGCGCCGCCGATCCCCGCGCAGGTGCGCAGCGAGACCGGCGAAACCCTGTTCACCGGCACCGAGATCCTCGACGGCCAGACCGCCTGGCAGAGCGTGGGCGGGATGCAGCTCGGCTCCATCTGGGGCCACGGCGCCTACCAGGCCCCGGACTGGACCGCGGACTGGCTGCACCGCGAGCTGAGCGCCTGGCTCGACATCGGCGCCCACGAGCAGTACGGCAAGGCCTTCGGCGAACTGGACGGCGACCAGCAGGCCGTGCTGCTCGCCCGCCTGAAGCGCGAGTACCGTGGCAACCGCGCCGAGGATGGCGTGCTGACCTTGAGCGCTCGCCGCGTCGAGGCCATCCGCCACACCGCCGACTATTACGTCGCGCTGTTCGGCGACGACCCGGCGCTGCAGCACAGCCGCAAGAGCTTCGCCATGAAGGAGGGCACCCTGCCTGACCTGGCGCGGCGCCAGGAGCTGACGCACTTCTTCTTCTGGACCGCCTGGGCCGCCGCCACCGAGCGCCCGGGGTCGGCCGCCACCTACACCAACAACTGGCCCCACGAGCCGCTGATCGGCAACCAGCCGACCGCCGAGAACGTCATGTGGTCCATCGTCAGCGTGGTGCTGCTGATCGCCGGGGTGGGCTTCCTGGTGTGGGCCTGGGCCTTCCTGCGCGGGCATGAGGAGGCGGAACCGGAGCCGCCGCTGCAGGACCCGCTCAGCCTGGTGGCGCTCACCCCGTCGCAGCGGGCGCTGGGCAAGTACCTGCTGCTGGTGGTCGGGCTGTTCGGCTTCCAGGTGCTGCTGGGCGGCGCCACCGCGCACTACACGGTGGAAGGGCAGGACTTCTACGGCATCCCGTTGTCGCAGTGGTTCCCCTATTCGCTGCTGCGCACCTGGCACATCCAGAGCGCGCTGTTCTGGATCGCCACGGGCTTTCTCGCCGCGGGGCTGTTCCTGGCGCCCGTCATCAACGGCGGCAAGGACCCGAAACACCAGAAGCTCGGCGTCGACGTGCTGTTCTGGGCACTGGTCGTGGTGGTGGTCGGCTCGTTCATCGGCAACTACCTGGCCATCGCCCAGCTGATGCCGCCGCAGTGGAACTTCTGGCTGGGCCACCAGGGCTACGAATACGTCGACCTAGGGCGCCTGTGGCAGATCGGCAAGTTCCTCGGCATCGCCTTCTGGCTGCTGCTGATGCTGCGCGGCATCCTGCCGGCCTTCGCCAAGCCGGGCGACAAGAACCTGCTGGCGCTGCTGTCGGCCTCGGTGATCGCCATCGGCCTGTTCTACGGCGCCGGCCTGGCCTACGGCGAGCGCACCAACCTGTCGGTGATGGAGTACTGGCGCTGGTGGGTGGTGCACCTGTGGGTAGAGGGCTTCTTCGAAGTCTTCGCCACCACCGCGCTGGCCTTCATCTTCTCCAACATGGGCCTGGTCTCCGGCCGCGCCGCCACCACCGCCAGCCTGGCCTCGGCCTCGCTGTTCATGCTCGGCGGCGTGCCCGGCACCTTCCACCACCTGTACTTCGCCGGCACCACCACGCCGGTGATGGCGGTGGGCGCCACCTTCAGCGCCCTGGAAGTGGTGCCGCTGGTGGTGCTGGGCTACGAGGCCTGGGAGAACTGGCGCCTGAAGAACCGTGCCGCCTGGATGCAGCGGGTGAAATGGCCGCTGGCCTGTTTCGTCGCCGTGGCCTTCTGGAACATGCTCGGCGCCGGGGTGTTCGGCTTCATGATCAACCCGCCGGTGGCGCTCTACTACATCCAGGGCCTGAACACCACCCCGACCCACGCCCATGCCGCGCTGTTCGGCGTCTACGGCTTCCTCGCCCTGGGCTTCACCCTGCTGGTGCTGCGCTACATCCGCCCGCAGCTGCACTTCAACGAAAGGCTGATGAAGACCGCCTTCTGGTGCCTCAACGGCGGCCTGGTGCTGATGCTCGCCACCAGCCTGCTGCCCATCGGCATCATCCAGTTCCACGCCAGCGCCAGCGTCGGCCTCTGGTACGCCCGCAGCGAGGAGTTCATGCAGCAACCGCTGCTGCAGACCCTGCGCTGGGTACGCACCTTCGGTGACCTGGTGTTCATCGTCGGGGCCCTGTCGATGGCCTGGCAGGTGGTGACCGGCGTGCTTTCCCCGAGCAGCAAGCCCGTGAAAGTCTTCGCGGAAGGAGGTGTGCAGGAACAGGTCTGACGATTCGATAGGAACAAGCGTTGGTAACGCACGCGGCCCGCCAGGGAGGTGGGCCGCGTGCGTTTTTGCATGTGCGGCGGAGTCCGCCTACGTGGCAGGCGAGCATTCCGGTGCGGCCGGCAATGCACCGTACCCCCTTGTAGGAGCGCGCCCTGCGCGCGATTCACGGGCAGGGCCCGCTTACAGGTCGATGCCGAACAGTTTTCGTAGGATGGGTTGAGCTTGCGATACCCATGCGGTCGCGGTGATGGGTATCGCTTCGCTCGACCCATCCTACGGGACTACGAAGAGCATTCCGGCGCGGCCTGCAACGCATAGCACCCCTTTGTAGGAGCGCGCCCTGCGCGCGATTCGCGGGCATGGTCCGCTTACAGGTCGATGCCGAACAGTTTTCGTAGGATGGGTTGAGCTTGCGATACCCATGCGGTCGCGGTGATGGGTATCGCTTCGCTCGACCCATCCTACGGGACTGCGCCTAGACGCTTTTCATAGGCTGGGCTGGCGGCCCCGGTCAGTCATTGGGGTCGATCAGCCCCTGGCGCACCGCGTAGAGCACCAGGTTGGGCACGTCGTGGATGCGCAGGCGGCGCATGATCTGGGCGCGGTGGGCTTCCACCGTCTTCACGCTCAGGCCCAGGCCGGTGGCGATGGCGCGGGTGGAGGCGCCGCGGCTGATCAGGCGGAGGATCTCGATCTGCCGCTGGGTCAGCTCGGGGTCGTTGGCCGCCGGCTTCTGCCGGGCCAGGGCCTGGGCGATGACCGGGGCGGCGATGGCCGAACTCAGGTAGCGCTGGCCGCGGCCCACGGCGCGCAGGGCCATGTGCAGTTCGTTGAGGGCGGCGTCCTTGAGCAGGTAGCCCTGGGCGCCGCGCTCCAGGGCCGCGAGCACCACCTCGGCGTCGGTGTGCATCGACAGCATCAGCACCCGCGAGGCCGGCGCCACGCTGCCCAGTTCGCACAGGGCGTCCAGGCCGCTGGAGCCTTCCATGGTGACGTCCAGCAGGATGATGTCCGGGCGCAGGGCACGGGCCAGTTCCACCGTCTGGCGGCCGTTCTCCGCTTCGCCGATGATCTCGTAGCCCTCCAGGCTGGCCACCATGGCGCGCACGCCGAAGCGGATCAGCGCATGGTCGTCGGCCAGCAGCAGGCGGCAGCTCATGGCCGTACGACCTGCCCCCGGGCGTTCGCCGGGCCCCGGGCAGTCGACCGTTGTGGGTTCATTGCGACAAGCTCCTGTATCCATGTTCCATGGCCGCGCGTGACGGCCTTCGCTTCAGGACAGAGCCTTTTTTCCGGCCAAGGTTCGGCTCTTGCGCGCGGGCGGCGCGCTTATTCGTCACCACCCGCGAACTGAAGGATAGCCCGTGGCAGGTTGGCCAGCCGCTCGCTGGCCTGGGCGGCGCCCAGCCGCAGCGCTTCGCGCGGCATGCCGAACACCACGCAGCTGGCCTCGTCCTGGGCCAGGGTGCGCGCGCCGGCCTCGCGCATGCTCAGCAGGCCGCGGGCGCCGTCGTCGCCCATGCCGGTCATGATCACCCCCAGGGCGTCGGGCCCGGCGTGCCGCGCCACCGAACGGAACAGCACGTCCACCGAGGGCTTGTGGCGGTTGACCGGCGGGCCGTCGAGCACTTCGACCAGGTAGTGCGCGCCGCTGCGCCTGAGCTGCATGTGCAAGCCGCCCGGCGCTACCAGGGCCAGGCCCGGACGCAGGCGGTCCAGGTGGCGCGCCTCGCGTACTTCGATGCGGCACAGGCCGTCCAGGCGCTGGGCGAAGGCGGCGGTGAACTTCTCCGGCATGTGCTGGACGATGACGATGCCCGGGCAGTCCTCCGGCAACTGGCGCAGCACCTGCTCCAGCGCCTGGGTGCCGCCGGTGGAGGTACCCAGGGCGACGATGCGCTCGCCGGCGAACCGGCCGCTGCGGGCGGCTGGCGGTACGGCCGTGGCCGGCGTGCGCGGCGGCGTGGCCCGCGGGTGGCTGCGGGCGGCCGCCTCGATCTGCCGGATGAGTTCGCCGGCCAGTTGCTGCAGGCTTTCGCGCAGGCCCACGCTGGCCTTGGCGAAGACGCCCACGGCGCCGGCCGCCAGGGCCTCCAGGGTGACGGCCGCGCCGGCCTGGGTGAGGGTGGAGCAGATGATCGCCGGCGTCGGCCGCTCGGCCATGATCCGGCGCAGGAAGGTGATACCGTCCATGCGCGGCATCTCCACGTCCAGCACCAGCACGTCCGGCCATTGCTGGCGCATCTTCTCCAGGGCGAACAGCGGGTCGGCCGCCTGGCCGATGACCTGGATGCCCGGGTGCCCGCCCAGGCAGGCGGTGAGCACCTGGCGCACCAACGCCGAGTCGTCGACGATGAAGACCTTGATCACGCCCGTGCTCCTCTCATCGCGTGCGTTCGAAGACCGACGGGCACAGCGTGCGCACCGGCAGGCCCAGGCCGTGCAGGCTCTCGGCGTGGCCGATGAACAGCAGCCCGCCCGTCACCAGGCGCTGCAGCAGCCGGGCGAGCATGCCGCGCTTTTCCTCGGCGCCGAAGTAGATCAGCACGTTGCGCAGGAAGATGACCTCGAAGGGGCCGACGTCCGCCGGCAGTTCGCGGGCCAGGTTCAGTTCGGCGAAGGCCACCCGCTCGCGCAGGTGCGCGCCGATGCGGAAGTTGCCGGCGCTTTCGCCGATGCCGCGCTGGCAGTGGCGTTCCAGCCAGCCCCGCGGCAGGTGGGCCGCCTGTTCCATCGGGTAGATGGCGCGCCGGGCCTTCTCCAGCACCCGCAGGCTGAGGTCGGTGGCCAGGATGGACCAGTCCGCCGCGCCGCGCTCGGCCAGGGTCATGGCCATGCTGAAGGCTTCCTGCCCCGAGGAGGCGGCGGCGCTCCACAGCCGCAGCGGCCGGCGCCGGCGCGCGGCCCAGTCGCCGAGCACCTCGAAGTGCTGCGGCTCGCGGAAGAAGAAGGTCTCGTTGGTGGTGAGCAGGTCCACCACCAGGCGCCGCTCGGCGGCCTCGGCCGGCTGCGCCAGCAGGCGCAGGTAGGCGCCGTAGTCGGGCTGCCCGCGCGCGCGCAGGCGGCACATCAGGCGGCCGGCCATCAGGGTACGTTTCTGTTCGCCCATGCGGATGCCCGAGGCCTGCTGCATCAGGCGCTGCAGGCGGCGGAAGTCCTCGTCGCCCAGGCGCGGCAGGTTGCGCGTGGGCATCAGCCGGCCTGCGCGGCCAGGCCGAGCTGGCGGATGTCGTCCAGCGACAGCGCGCGGCGCACGTCGAGGACGATGGTGAAGCCCGCCTCGTCGCGGGCCATGCCGGCGATGAACTCGGTGCGGATGCCGGCGCCGAAGGGCGGCGCCGGCTCGATGCTGGCGGCCTCGATGTCCAGCACCGCGTCCACGGCGTCCACCACCAGCCCGGTGCGCTGCTGGCTGTCGCCCAGCTCGAGTTCGATGATGACGATGCAGGTGCGCTTGTCCGGCACGCTCAGCGGCATGCCGAAGCGGGCGGCCAGGTCCAGCACCGGCACCACGTTGCCGCGCAGGTTGATCACGCCGTGGATGAAGCCGGGCATCATCGGCACCGCGGTGACCTGGCCGTATTCGATGATCTCGCGCACCAGTTCGATGGGCAGCGCGTAGCGCGCCTGGCGCACGCGGAACGACAGGTGCTGTACCGCGCCGGGCGCCGTGCTCTGCAGGTTGTCCATGCTCGCTTTCCTCAGTCGAAGCTGACGAACTGGCCTTCGTCCACCCGCGCGGCGGCCGCCTTGCGCATCGGTCGATGGGGTTCGCGCGGGGTGCCGGCGACGCTGCCGCGGTAGGGCGCGTGGGCGCGGGCCTGCTCGTCGAAGCGGAAGTAGCCGATCAGTTCCAGCAACTGGCTGGCCTGGGCGTTCATTTCCTCGGCGGTGGCGGCCAGCTCCTCGGAGGCCGAGGCGTTCTGCTGGGTGATCTGGTTCATCTGGCCCATGGCGATGTTGATCTGCCCGGCGGCGGCGCTCTGCTCCTGGGATGCGGCAGTGATTTCCTGGACCAGGTCGGAGGTCTTCTGGATGTTGGGCACTATCTCGTCGAGCAGGTGGCCGGCCTGTTCGGCCAGTTGCACGCTGCTGCCGGCCACGCCGCCGATCTCCTGCGCGGCCACCTGGCTGCGCTCGGCCAGCTTGCGCACCTCGGCGGCCACCACCGCGAAGCCCTTGCCATGGTCGCCGGCGCGGGCCGCCTCGATGGCGGCGTTGAGGGCCAGCAGGTTGGTCTGGTAGGCGATGTCGTCGATGATGCCGATCTTGTCGGCGATCTGCTTCATGGCCTGGACCATCTCGCGCACCGCGCGGCCGCCGTCCACCGCGTCGCTGGCGGCCTTGCCGGCGATGCCGTCGGTGACCTGGGCGCTCTCGGTGTTCTGCGCGATGGAGGCGGACATCTGTTCCACCGAGGCGGTGGTTTCCTCGACGCTGGCGGCCTGCTCGGTGGCCGCCTGGCTGAGGGACTGGGAGGTGGCGCTGACTTCCTCGGAGGCCGAGGAGAGGGCGTCGGCGGCGCCGCGCACGTCGCCCATGACGTTGCGCAGGCGCTCGGCCAGGTGGCCCATGGAGCCCAGCAGGCGGCCGGTCTCGTCCGCGCTGTCGACCTCCACGCGCACGCCCAGGTCGCCCTCGGCGAGGCTGTTGGCCACGCCCATGGCGCGGTTGAGCGGGCGCACGATGCTGCGCGTGACCAGGATGCCGATGGCGAAGCCCAGGCCGGCGGCGACCAGCACCAGCACGATCATCTGCAGGCGCGAGGCGAGGTAGATGTCGGTGATGCTGTCGTTGGCCTGGCGGGCGCGGAGTTTCTTCTGCTCCACCAGCGCGCTCATGTTGTCGTCGGCGGCGTTGCTCAGCTGGCGCAGCTTCGGCAGCAGGGCGCTGGCCTCGCTGCCTTCGTCGAGGCGGCCGCTGGCCTTGTTCAGGTCGAGGATGTGCAGGGCGGTCTTCTCATACTCCGCCAGTTGCTGGTCCAGCTGCGCCAGGCGCGCCTTGGCTTCGTCGCTGACGAAGCTGGCGCGGGCCGCCTCCAGGTTGTCGTGCAGGGTCTTGATGGCCTGGGGCACCTGGGCCATGGTCGCGTCGCGCTCCTCGACGCTGGCGGCCAGCAGCGAGCTGCGCAGGTGGCGGCCGATGTACACCAGGTTGAGGTTGGCCACCTGCATGGCGTCGAGGGCGAGCATCTCGCGGTTGTACATCTGGTCGGAGAGGTCGTTGACCTTGCTCAGGTTGAAGATGCCCAGCGCGCCCACCGCGGTGGTCAGGGCCACCACCAGGGAGAAGCCGGCGATCAGGCGGATGCCGATCCGGAGGTTACGGATGAATTTCATGGGGTGTCTCCTGCGCACCGGCGGCTTGCGGGTGCCTGTGGCTCTGTTGTGGATCGCTGTCCACGGGGTGGTGCGTCGGCTGTTCGTCGAGGCTGGCGAAAAGCGTGGCGATATCGAGGATCAGGGCGACCTGGCCGGAGCCGAGGATGGTCGAGCCGGCGATGCCCTGCAGGTGCTGGAACAGCGGGCCGAGCGGCTTGATCACCGTCTGCAGCTCGCCGTGCAGGTGGTCGACCACGAGCCCGGCCTGCTGCCGGCCGTGGCTGACCACCACTATGTTGCGGCGCCCGCCGCGGCTGCCCGGCAGGCCGAAGTGCGCGGCCAGGTCGATGCACGGCAGCGGCCGGCCGCGCAGGTCGATGTAGCCGCAGGCGCCGTCGCCGGCGTGGGGCGGCAGCTCCATGCATTCGGTGATCAGGCCCAGCGGCACCACGAACTGTTCGTCGCCCAGGCTCACCTGGAAGCCGTCGATGATCGCCAGGGTCAGCGGCAGGCGGATGCGGAAGGTGCTGCCCTGGCCTGCGCGCGAGTCGATCTCGATGCTGCCGCGCAGCGCTTCGATGGCGCTGCGCACCACGTCCATGCCCACGCCGCGGCCGGACAGGTCCGAGACGCTGTCGGCGGTGGAGAAGCCGGCGGCAAAGATCAGCCGCTGCAGCTCCTGCTCGCTCAGGGTGGCGCCGGCCTCGATCAGGCCCCGCTCGATGGCCTTGGCGCGGATGCGCCGGGTGTCCAGGCCGCGCCCGTCGTCGCTGACTTCGATGACCACCGTGCCCGACTCGTGGAAGGCGTTCAGGCGCAGCAGGCCCTCGGGCGCCTTGCCCGCCTCGATGCGCTGCCCGGCCGGCTCGATGCCGTGGTCCATGGCGTTGCGCACCAGGTGGGTGAGCGGGTCGGCCAGCTTGTCGATCACCGACTTGTCCAGCTCGGTGTCGGCGCCGTGGATCTCCAGGCGGATGCGCTTGTCCAGTTGCTGGCTGACGTCGCGCACCACGCGGTGGAAGCGCGAGAAGGTCTCGCCGATCTCGACCATGCGCAGCTTCAGCGCTGCCTCGCGGATCAGCTCCACGTGGCGGTTGACCGTCTGCGCGCTTTCGCTGCTGGCGCTGTCGCCGCTGGCGCGGGCGTGCAGCTGGGCGGCGGCCGCGCTGATCACCAGTTCGCCCACCAGGTTGATCAGCTCGTCGAGCTTGTGCGCGGCGACGCGGATCAGGCTGCTTTCCGGGGCGCGCTCGCGGGCCTTCTGCTGTTGCGCCAGGGCGGCGTTCACCGCCTGCGCCGGCACCAGCCCCTGGTCCACCAGCACGCTGCCCAGGGCGGGCTTGAGCGCGTCGCTGTGCTGCGCCTGCAACGCCAGGCCGCGGGCCAGGTCCTGTTCGTCGAGCAGGCCGCTGGCGACCAGGATGGCGCCGATGCGCTCGTCGCTTTCCGGCAGCTCGCGCATCAGCGCCAGGTAGTCGTCCACCTGGCTGCCCGGCGGCAGGAGGCGCAGGCTGCAGAAATCGCGGATGAATTCGAAGGCTTCCTCGATGGCGGCGCGTTCCGCCGAGGTGCACAGGGCGATCTCCAGGCCCAGGTAGCAGTGCTCGGCGTCGAGTTCTTCCAGCGCCGGCACGGCGTCGTCGATCAGGTGCAGGCAGAGCACTTCGCCCAGGCGGCCGAGGTAGCGCACGAAGGTGGCGGGGTCGAAGCCGTTGCGCAGCAGCTCGCCGTCGAAGCGCAGCGAGATGTGCCAGGCGCCTTGCGCCTCGCAACTGGCGCAGGCGTCCAGGCGGCCGCGGGCCGGGCAGTCGATGGCTTGCGTGGGGATCAGTTCCGGCTCGCTGCCGGTCAGCGCGGCCAGGGCGTCTAGCAGTTCGCGCTGGTGCGCCGCATCTACCGGCAGCTCGCCGCTGGCCGGGTCGATCAGCGCGACCATCGAGGTGATCTCGTCCAGGCAGCGCAGCATCAGCGAGACCAGCTCGGCGGTCAGTACGCGCTCACCGTCGCGCACGGCCATCAGCAGGTTTTCCAGGTGGTGGGTGAAGTTCACCAGCGGCAGCAGCGAGAACAGTCCGGCCGAGCCCTTGAGGGTGTGCATGGCGCGGAACAGGCGGGTGATGGCCTCGCCGTCGGCCGGGTTGCGCTCCAGTTCCAGCAGGCATTCCTCGGCCTGCCGGGCCAGGTCGCGGGCTTCTTCGATGAAGCCGCGCAGCAGTTCGCTCCATTGTTCGCCGTCGAGCATGGCATCAGGCCTCGGGCTGGGCCGCTGCGGCGGCATAGGGCAGGGCGGCGTGCAGCCGCAACAGGTCGACCAGTTCGCGCACCGCCTCGCTGGGCGCGTGCAGCGCCAGTACGGCGCCGTGGCGCTGCAGTTGCGTGCGCAGCGCCAGCAGCAGTTGCACGCCGGCGGTGTCGATCTCGTCGAGGCGGGACAGGTCCAGCGGCCATTGCCCGGCCACTTCCAGGCGGGCGCCGGCGACCGCCTCGCGCAGGGCGGCGCAGGCCTGGCCCACCTCGTAGATGGTCAGGCTGCCGGCTAGCGCCAGGGGGCGGCCGGGCTCGTCGCAAAGGTGCAGCATCTCAGCCCACCAGCCGGTCCACGGCGGCCAGCAGCTGGGCCGGCTGGAACGGTTTGACGATCCAGGCGCGGGCGCCGGCGGCCTGGCCTTCGGCCTTCTTGCCCTGTTCGCTTTCGGTGGTGAGCATGACGATGGGCGTAAAGCGGTACTCGGGACGCGCCTTCAGCGCCTTGACCAGGCCGATGCCGTCGAGGTTGGGCATGTTCAGGTCGCTGATGACCAGGTGCACCTTCTGGCCGCCGAGCTTGGCCAGGGCGTCGCGGCCGTCGACGGCCTCGATGACCTGGTGGCCGGCGCCGGCGAGGGTCATCTTGACCAGTTGGCGCATGGACGTGGAGTCGTCGACGATGAGAATGGTCTTGGCCATGTTGGGCTCCGGGGCGATCAGAAGAAGGTGACGTCCGAGGCGGCGCCGCGGCTCGCCGGGCGGGCGCTGCGTTCCTCGTCGGTGGTGAACTGGCGGCGCATCTCGCCGAGCCAGCGTTGCGGCTGGGCGAGGGCGGCATCGCGGCTGGCGACGGCCTGGTGCAGGCGGCCGATGTCGCCCTGCAGGTGGTCGAGGATCTGGTCGCTGCGGTCCTGGAACTGCAGGCCGACGATGATTTCCTGGATGTCCGCCTGGGTGACGCGGGTGTCGTGCTGCAGCTCGCCGGCGCTGGCGCTGAGCGCTTCGAGGTTGCGCGAGAGGTTCCGCAGGATGTCGGCGGCGACGCCGTCCAGGTAGTCGAGGTTGTCTTCCTCGCGGCTGGACAGCTCCTGCGCCGCGGTGACGGTGGCGTGGATGGCCTGGTTGATCTCGCCGACCTTCTCGACCATGCGCTGGCCGGTCTCGGCCGAGAGCCTGGACAGCTTGCGCACCTCGTCGGCCACCACCGAGAAGCCGCGCCCGTACTCCCCGGCGCGGGCGGCCTCGATGGCGGCGTTGAGGGCCAGCAGGTTGGTCTGGCTGGCGATGTCCTGCACGTGCTTGGACATGCCCTGCAGCTCGCTGGCGTAGCCGCTGAGGTTGCCGATGGTGGCCAGCAGCTCGTTCTTGCGCACGCTGGCGGCGTGGAAGGCCTCGGTGACTTCGTGCAGGCGCTGCTGGGCCTGGCGCAGGTCGTGGCTCAGGCCTTCGCCGCCGGTGACGCTCTCGGAGCGGGCCAGTGTCTGCTGCAGGCGCTCGGCCAGGGCGGCGAAGCGCGCGAACAGCTCGCCGACGTTGCCGGCCAGCAGCTTGCGCACCTGCTCCAGGTTCTGCTGCCAGGCCGGCAGCACGGCGTGCAGCAGGGGCTGGCAATCGACGGCGGCAGGGGCCTCGGCGGCCGGCGCGGGAAGCTCGACCGGCAGTTGTGCGCGGGGGCGCAGGACGATGCCCGCGGCGCCGGCCATGGCCAGCCCGGCCGCGGCCAGCCACGGCTGGGCGAAACCCAGGCCGGCGAGGCCCAGGGCGATTCCTGTCCAGAAGATCGAATAGGCGAACACGGCGGCGCTCACGCAGTGGGGGATATGGCTGCGAACGATAGGGCTGGCGCGGTGGCGCGAAAATCGGGGAAACCCCTACGGGCCCCTAGGGGGAGGTGAGGGCGGGGCGTAGGGGGCCATTTCAAGAGCCCCTCACCCTAACCCTCTCCCGCAAGCGGGAGAGGGGACCGTTGGGCAGGAACGGGCATTACGGCGTCAGCCGGCGGCTCCAGCGTTGCCGACTGGCATCGAATCCTCTCCCGGCACGGACTGGCCCCCTTCAGGATGGGAGTCTCAGCCACGTAGGGCGAATAACCGTTCGCGGTTATCCGCCGTTTGACCATGGCCGAATCCCCCTCGGAGGTGAGCTGGAAACGCCACCCCGCATCGCCGGAAAACGCCAACGCATCATGTGCCACGAAAAAAAGGGCCCACCTCACGGAACAACGAGGTGGGCCCCGAAAAGTGCCAGACAGGCACGCGGGAGGGATCCGTCCCTGGATCGGGTAAATCAGGCCCGCAGGCGGCACTCGCGGCGCGGGTCGAACAGGCGCTCGCAGTGCTGGCCGGTGGCGGCGCTCATCCGCGCGGCGGCCTCGGGGTCGTCGGCGAAGGGCAGCAGCGCCGCCTGCTGCAGGTCGTGGCGGCTGGCGCGGCGCAGGTGCAGGCAGGGGGCGACGGCCACGACCAGCAGCGTGGCCAGGGCGAGCAGCAGTTGCATGGCGGGGTTCCTCAGGCGGCGCTGGCGATGGGCATGCGGTCGATGCGCTGGCCGGCGCGCACGGTCAGCCAGGTGTTGCCGGCCATCAGGAACATGCCGCTGGCGAACAGGGCGCCGCCGAACAGCCGCACCATGTAGCCGGGGTGGCTGGCCTGCAGGGCTTCGACGAAGGAGTAGGTGAGGGTGCCGTCGGCGTTGACCGCGCGCCACATCAGGCCCTGGGTGATGCCGTTGACCCACATCGAGGCGATGTAGAGCACGGTGCCGATGGTGGCCAGCCAGAAGTGCGCATTGATCAGCCCGACGCTGTACATCCGCTCGCGGCCGTAGAGCTTGGGGATCATGTGGTACAGCGCGCCGATGGAGATCATCGCTACCCAGCCCAGCGCCCCGGCGTGCACGTGGCCGATGGTCCAGTCGGTGTAGTGGGACAGCGAGTTCACCGTCTTGATGGCCATCATCGGGCCTTCGAAGGTGGACATACCGTAGAACGCCAGGGACACCACCAGGAAGCGCAGGATCGGGTCGGTGCGCAGCTTATGCCAGGCGCCGGAGAGGGTCATCATGCCGTTGATCATGCCGCCCCAGCTCGGGGCCAGGAGGATCAGCGACATCACCATGCCCAGGGACTGCGCCCAGTCGGGCAGGGCGGTGTAGTGCAGGTGGTGCGGGCCGGCCCAGATGTACAGGGTGATGATCGCCCAGAAATGCACGATGGATAGGCGGTAGGAGTACACCGGCCGCTCGGCCTGGCGCGGCACGTAGTAGTACATCATGCCGAGGAAGCCCACCGAGAGGATGAAACCGACCACGCTGTGGCCGTACCACCATTGGATCATGGCGTCGGTGGCGCCGGAGTAGATCGGGTAGGACTTCAGCAGGCTGACCGGGCGCGCCAGGTGGTTGACCACGTGGACCATGCCGGTGACCACGATGAAGGCGCCGTAGAACCAGTTGCCCACATAGATGTGCTGCACCTTGCGGCGGGCGATGGTGCCGAAGAACAGGTAGGCGTAGGCGATCCACACCACGGTGACCCAGAGCGCGATGGGCCACTCCATCTCGGCGTATTCCTTAGAGGTGGTGATGCCCAGCGGGTAGCTCGCCAGCATCGCCAGGATGCTCGCCTGCCAGCCCCAGAACACGAAGTTGGCCAGGCTGTCGGAGACCAGGCGCACCCGGCAGGTGCGCTGCACTACGTAGAAGGAGGTGGCGAACAGCGCGCTGCCGCCGAAGGCGAAGATCACCAGGTTGGTGTGGATCGGGCGGATGCGCCCGAAGCTGGTCCAGGGCAGGCCGAGGTTGAGTTCCGGCCACACCAACTGGGCGGCGATCACCACGCCCATGCTCATGCCCAGCACGCCCCAGAACAGGGTGGTGAGGGTGAAACGGCGGACGATCTCGTAGTTATAGGTGTCGTTCTTGTCGAGGGCTTGCACGCTGGCCATCTTGGGTTCCGTCGAAATGCGCGGTGACTGGCTGCTCCCCCCACTGCACGGGGAACGTGGCAGCGGGTGCAAGACCCTGGTCGGAGTGGGGGGCCAGAACCTTTGCAGGGAGCCGATACAGTCTGCGGAACGTCAAGGCATGCAACAAATTAATAATAATGAAGGCTGAATAAACTTATTTTGATATGAACGCTGCGACCGTCGCCCGCGCGACCCTTTGCCGCAGGCGGGCATGGGCAAGGAAAGCGTGGCTTGCAGGGGGTAGATCCGGTTTTTCGAATACGGCTTACATATTCATTTTAATGAACTAATCGGCCATTAAATTTCATTTAAATTCAGTTAAGCCCAAGGCCTACCATTGTCCTGTCGCCGCTCTGCCTTGCGGCTTCAGGAGTACCGCCATGCCTCATCCCGCGCTGAACACCCCCCTGGTCGAACTCTTGGGTTGCCGGGTGCCCATCCTCTGCGCCGGCATGGGCGGCGTGGCACGCCACGAACTGGTCGCGGCGGTGAGCAACGCCGGCGGCTTCGGCTGCCTGGGCATGGTGCGCGAGCCGGTGGCGCTGATCCGCCGCGAGGTGGCGGCCTACCGCGAGCTCAGCCACGAACCCTTCGCCGTCAACCTGATCCCCGCGGCCACTCCCGCCGAACTGCTGGAGGCGCAGGTGGCTGTCTGCCTGGAGCTGCGGGTGCCGGCGGTGGCGCTGTTCTGGGACGTGCGGGCCGACGTGGTCCGCCGCTTCAAGGACGCCGGCATGCTGGTGCTGCACCAGGTGGGCCACCGCGCCGATGCCGAGGCCGCGCTGCGCGCCGGGGTGGACGTGCTGATCGCCCAGGGCGTGGAAGCCGGCGGGCACGTGCGCGGCCAGGTTTCCACCTTCGCGCTGGTGCCGGAGCTGGTGGCCCTGGGCGAGGTGCCGGTGGTGGCCTGCGGCGGCATCGCCAGCGGCGCCGCCATCGCCGCGGCGCTGGCCCTGGGCGCCCAGGGCGTGGCCTGCGGCTCGGCCTTCCTCGCCACCGACGAATCCTACGCCCACGACTACCACAAGCGCTGCCTGGTCGAGGCCGAGGCGGAGCAGACGCTGCTGACCGAGGCCTTCTTCCGCAACTGGCCGATGCCGGCGCCGGTGCGCGTGCTGCCCAATGCGGTGACCCGCGGCGACTACGCGAACCTGCACGAGCGCCGCGAGACGCCGGTTATCGGCGAGCAGGACGGCGGCCCCATCTACCTGTTCTCCACCGACTCGCCGTTGCGCGGCGCCTATGGCCGCCTGGAGGACATGCCGATCTACGCCGGCCAGTCCTGCGCCCAACTGCACGACATCCGCCCGGCCGCCGAGCGCCTGGCGCAGCTGGTGGCGGAGGCCGATGCCAGCCTGGCGCGCCTGCAGGGCGGCGATGAAGACGCCGACCTCGTCGACTGGCTGCAGGAACTGCTGAGCGCCGAGCGCGCCGGCGCCCGGGTGATGCTCGACAGCGCCCGGCAGACCGAGGATCCACGACTTCTGGAGCGCCTGCACGCGCTGCACCAGGGCGAGGCGGAAAGCTGCCGCCGCCTGCGCCGCAGCCTGCAGCGCCTGGGCGCCGAGCCCGGACGCGAACTCGGCGCCTTCCATGCCAAGGCCATGGCCATCGAGGAGATGGCCGAGCGCCTGCGCTTCGTCGCCCGCGGCCAGCGCTGGGTGGCGCGGCGCCTCGCCCAGCGCCTGCCGCGCATTCGCCAGGCCTGGCTGCGCGAGGAACTGCGCGCGGTTCTGCGCCTGCACCGCGACGACGCCTGAGCGCCAACGGATATCTAGAAAACACAAGGGAAACACCATGCCTTCCGAGCTCTCCACCTCCCGCCCGACCCCGGCGGCTGCCGACAGCCGCGCCCAGCGTTTCGCCCGCTCGCTACTCGAGCAGGCCGGCCTGGGCCTGGACGGCCACCAGCCCTGGGACATGCGCCTGAACCACCCCGGCGTGCCGCAACGCGCCCTGGCCCAGGGCAACCTCGGCCTCGGCGAGGCCTACATGGACGGCGACTGGGACTGCGACCAACTCGACGAGTTCTTCGCCCGCCTGCTGCGCAGCGGGGTGGTCGACCAGGTCAGCCCGGCCTCGCTGATCTTCCACGCCCTGCAGGCGCGCCTGTGCAATCTGCAGACGGCGAACCGCGCCTGGGCGGTGGGCGAGCGCCACTACGACCTGGGCAACGACTTCTACGCCGCCATGCTCGACCCGCGCATGACCTACACCTGCGGCTACTGGAAGGACGCCGAGGACCTGGCCCAGGCCCAGGAGGCCAAGCTCGACCTGGTGTGCCGCAAGCTCGACCTGCGCCCGGGCATGCGCTTGCTGGACATCGGCTGCGGCTGGGGCAGCTTCATGGCCTTCGCCGCCGAGCGCTACGGCGTGGAATGCGTGGGCGTGACCATCTCCCGCGAGCAGTGCGAATGGGCGCGCAAGCGCTACGCCGGGCTGCCGCTGGAGTTCCGCCTGCTGGACTACCGCGACCTCGACGAGCGCTTCGAACGCATCGTCAGCATCGGCATGTTCGAGCACGTCGGGCGCAAGAACCACCGCACCTTCATGGAGGTCGCCTCGCGCTGCCTGGACGACGACGGCCTGTTCCTGCTGCACACCATCGGCAAGAACCAGCGCCGCAGCGTGCCGGACCGCTGGATCGACAAATACATCTTCCCCAACGGCGACCTGCCCTCCATCGGCCAGATCGGCGACGCCGCCGACGGCCTGCTGGTGGTGGAAGACCTGCACAACTTCGGCGCCGACTACGACCGCACGCTGATGGCCTGGGCGCGCAACTTCGAGGCCAGCTGGCCGCGCTTCGCCGAGGAGCTGGGCGAGCGCTTCTACCGCATGTGGCGCTACTACCTGCTGTCCTGCGCGGGGGCCTTCCGGGCGAGGGACATCCAGCTGTGGCAGTGGGTGCTGTCGCGGCGCGGGGTCTTGGGTGGGTACCGGCGGGTGAGCTGAAGGGGCTCCCCGGGGCTTCGGTGCCAAGGCTGAGAGCACCCTCTCCCTAACCCTCGGCTGCGCGCCCCGCCCTGAAGGGAGAGGGGACCGTTCGGTGTGCTCGGATGTTGTGGCGTTAGCCGGCAAGCACGAAAGTATCCGGCGTAGGCCATTCTTCCCGCAGGCACGGCCAAGCCCCCTCTCCCTTCAGGGAGAGGGCGGGGGGAGAGGGTTGCGGACCTTCACCCAACACCACACCCTACCGGAAAAAACCACCGTCATTCCCCCAGCAGCCCCCCGACCCTGGTTTAGAATGCCGCCACCCGCCCCCAGCCCCGCCCCACAGCATGGACATCGACCTCACCCGCACCTTCCTGGAAATCGCCC
>NZ_JWMC01000083.1:0-20621 GCF_000812405.1 Pseudomonas sp. PI1 | reverse complement strand
GCTCGGACAGCCACGTGTCGCTGAGCGTGGTGGAAGAACTGCGCTGGCTGGAATACGGCCAGCGCCTGCGCGACCAGAAGCGCAACCGCCTGTACCGCAGCGACCAGCCCAACATCGGCCAGACGCTCTACGAAGCGGCCCTTGTGGGCGGCGCCCAGGCCCTGGGCCAACCGGTGGGCGAACTGGCGGCGGGCCGCCGCGCCGACCTGCTGGTGCTCGACGGCAACGATCCCTACCTGGCTACGGCCAAGCCCGAGACACTGCTCAACCGCTGGCTGTTCGCCGGCGGCGACCGCCAGGTGCGCGATGTGATGGTCAACGGGCAGTGGGTGGTGCGGGAGCACCGGCATGCGCTGGAAGAGCAGAGCGCCGGGGAGTTCGCGGGGGTGTTGCGGGAGTTGTTGGGGTGATGGGGGCAGCCGGTGGCTTCGTCGTCTAGACCAACCTTCTTTCCCTCTCCCCAGCCCTCTCCCTGAAGGGAGAGGGGGCTAGTCCGTGCCGAGAGATGGAAGGGTTTCAGCCGGACACCTCCGGCGTCGCCGGCTGACTCTAAAACACCCAGCCCTGCCCAACGGTCCCCTCTCCCTTCAGGGAGAGGGTTAGGGAGAGGGAGCGGAGGTGAAGTAGCGCGCCTGCGTTACCGGCAGGCACCGTCCCTCAATTCCCCGCGATCGCACTATCCTTGCTCCGCCAAATCAGATCGCTCGTGTCATACCCCTTGCGATTGGCCTCGGCCAACAAACGACGCAACGTCGCCTCCGGCAGGCTGGTCTGCCGCGCCAGCAGCCACAGGTGGTCGCGGTCGCGGTTGCCGACCAGTGCGGTCTGGTAGTCCTCGTCGACGTAGAGCACCTGGTAGTCGCCGCGCACCACGCCGGGGAGCAGCCGCGACGCCCAGTTATCGAAGCGCACCCAGAAGGCATCGGTGCTGCCCGGCGTCTGCGGGGTGGCCGTGCCGGTCACCTGCTTCCAGCTGCCGTCGGCGGTGCGGCAGCGGTTGCGCAGGCCGATGCTGCCGTCGGCGCGCACGCTGTAGTGGGCCTCGGACTGCAGGCAGGCGCGCTGGAAGAACATCGGCTTGCGCGCCAGCTCGTACCAGGTGCCGGCGTAGCGCTGCGGGTCGACCTGCATCGTTTGCGGCCGCTCCTCGGCGTGCCCGGCGCAGCCGCCGATGCCGGCCAGCGCGACGGCGGCGAGCACCCGCAGCGCGGCGTTCATCTCACTTCAGGCCCTGGCCGGAGAACATCAGCACCTTGTCGCCGGCGTACTGCACGCTGATGAAGGTCTTATCGTCGCCCCAGGTGCAGCTGGACACGCCCAGCGCGCCGGAGCACTCGGTGGGCTTGCCGAGCAGGGCCTCCACCTCGGCCTTGTCCATGCCGGCCTTGAGCTTGGAATAGTTTTCCTGGTTGAGCTTGCTGCAGGCGGCCATGGCGATGCAGACGGCGATCAGGGCGATACGGCGGAAGGACATGGGCAACTCCATTGTCGGATGGTCCAGTGGACAAGCGTGGCACAGGCCACGCGAAACGCACCCTTGGAGTCAGAAACGCGAGCCGGGTTCCTTGAGGAAGGCGACTTCCTCGGCGCTGGACTCGCGGCCAAGGATGGCGTTGCGATGGGGGAAGCGGCCGAAGCGCGCGACCACCGCGCGGTGGCGCTCGGCGTAGTCGAGGAAATCGGCGAACAGCGCCTTGTCGTCCTCGGCGGCCTGCTCGTGCAGTTCGGCAAAATGCTTCACCGCCTGCTCCTGCTGCGCCAGGTCCTCGGCGTGCTCAAGCACCAGGTAGACGAAGACCCGCTCGATGGGCTGCAACTGGCGGTCCAGCCCGGCCGCAAGACCGCGGCGCACCAGCGCCTGGGCGCGGGCGTCGCCGTCGTAGGCGCGTGGCGTGTCGCGGAAGATCATCCGCGGCAACTGGTCCAGCAGCAGGATCAGCGCCAGCCAGCCCTGGGCCGAGCCGGCCCAGTCGGCCAGCCCGCCGTCCAGGGCCTGGCGCACCAGGCCGCCGAAGCGGTTGTCCGAAGCCGTGTCCTCGCAGGCGCTCTTGCCGAACCACAGGCCGTTGCGCTGGGCGGCGACGTCGCTGGCGCGCAGGGCGTCGCCGAACCACCAGTCCAGCAAAGCCTGCCAGGCGGGTACCGCGCTCATCAGGCCTGGTGGTAGCCGGTGACGCGCTCGACCTCTTCCTTCGAACCGAGGAACACGGCCACGCGCTGGTGCAGCGAATCCGGCTGGATGTCGAGGATGCGCTGGGTGCCGTTGGTGGCGGCGCCGCCGGCCTGCTCGATGATGAAGGACATCGGGTTGGCCTCGTACATCAGCCGCAGCTTGCCGGGCTTCTCCGGCTCACGGGCATCGCGCGGGTACATGAAGATGCCGCCGCGGGTCAGGATGCGGTGCACGTCGGCCACCATGGAGGCGATCCAGCGCATGTTGTAGTTCTTGCCCAGCGGGCCTTCCTTGCCAGCCAGCAGTTCGCTGACGTAGCGCTGCACCGGGGCTTCCCAGTGGCGCTGGTTGGACATGTTGATGGCGAACTCGGCAGTGCTTTCCGGCACGCGGATGTTGTCGTGGGTGAGCACGAAGCTGCCCAGCTCGCGGTCCAGGGTGAAGCCCTTGACGCCGTCGCCGAGGGTCAGCATCAGCATGGTCTGCGGGCCGTAGATGGCGTAGCCGGCGGCGACCTGCCTGGTGCCCGGCTGGAGGAAGGCCTGCTCGTTGAGGCTGTCGTTCTGGCTCAGGTGCTGCTCGGGGCAGCGCAGCACCGAGAAGATGGTGCCGACCGAGACGTTGACGTCGATGTTGCTGGAGCCGTCCAGCGGGTCGAACACCAGCAGGTAGGCGCCCTTGGGGTACTTGCCGGGGATCTGGTAGGCGTTGTCCATCTCCTCGGAGGCCATGCCGGCCAGGTGGCCGCCCCACTCGTTGGCTTCCAGGAGGATTTCGTTGGACATCACGTCCAGCTTCTTCTGCACCTCGCCCTGCACGTTCTCGGTGCCCATGCTGCCCAGCACGCCGCCCAGGGCGCCCTTGGACACGGCATGGCTGATTTCCTTGCACGCACGCGCCACCACCTCGATGAGGAAGCGCAGGTCGGCCGGGGTGTTGTGGCTGCGGGTCTGCTCGATGAGGTAGCGGCTGAGGGTAACGCGGGACATGGAAGGGCTCCGGGGGAGAGGTAGGAAAAAAACTGCGCGCATTCTAGCGTGGAATCGGCCACGCCGCCTCCCGTACGGCGCGTCCGTCCTGAGGTTGGAGCGCGCCGCCGGTGGTCGGTTCCCTCGTCGCTGCGGCCGTCAGTCGCGGCGGCTTGCTGGCGTGCCTGGCCTAGAAGTCCAGGCTCAGCGCCAGGCTCACGCCCTGCTGCAGGTCGTCGTCGCTGCGGTGCGCGCTGTAGCCGCCACGCAGCGAGAGTTCCGGGGTCAGCTTCTGGGCGAAGCCCAGGGTCGCGCGCTGCAGGTGGCTCTGCGGGGTGTAGCCCTGCAGGGTGAAGCCGTTCGCCGGCAGGCTGGTGAAGGCCATCCCGATGTTCTGGGTGTCGTCGGCGTATTCACGCTCCACCGCGACTTCGCCGAACAACTGGGTCTGCTCGCTGAGCGCGTACTTGCCCTGCAGGCCGGCGCCGAGACGGCGGGAGTAGCGCTTCTGCTCGTCGAACGACAGCGAGGTGGAAGCGTTGCCCTCGTCGTAACCGTCCACCTTCACCCGCGCCCAGTCGGCGCTGACGAAGGGCGACAGGTGCCAGGCCTCGCCGCCCTGGGCGATGTCGTAGCCGATCCGCCCGCTGAAGGCGAGCAGGTTGCCATTGGTGTCGCCCTTCTCCTCGACGGTGCGCGGGCCGATGGCGAACTTGCGGTTGGCCTCGTCGTAGTCGAGGTAGCCGCCGGTCACCGCGGCGTCGCCCCACCAGCGATCCTGCTGGTACTGCACGAAGAGGCTGCCCAGGTAGCTGTTGAGCTTGTAGTCGGAGTCCTCGGCGCCGGCCTCCAGTTTCTGCCGGTAGAAACCGGCGGCGATGCCGGCGCGCCAGGCGTCGTCCAGGCGCAGCGAGCCGCCCAGGGTCAGGTTGTAGCCGAAGCCGTCGCCGCTGGCGGCGCTGTCCTGGTCGTCGTAGTCCAGGTGCTGGCCGCCGCCGGTGACGAAGCCACGCCACTGGCCGACGCCCTGCCAGTTCTCCCAATCGGCCAGCCACTGGCTGCGCAGCTCGTCCTGGTAGGCGCGCAGGGTGCCGTGGGCCATTTCCGGCAGCAGGGTGGCCTCCCAGGGCGCGGACAGCACCGAGTAGGCGTAATCGGCGATCAGCGTCTGGCCGGCGATGGTCGGGTGCACGCCATCGTTGAAGATCAGCTTGGTCGGGTCGGGGCTGCTGCCGTGGCGGCCGTAGACCGGGTTTTCCGGGCAGCTGTTGCCACTGAAGCAGGTGCCCACCAGGTTCTGTCCGGTGGCCAGGCCATAGGCGCCGGGATCGGCCAGCACTTCCTGGAGCATCAGCGGGATGTTCAGCGGGATCACGTTGGCGCCGCTGCTGGCCAACTGGCTGACCAGCTCCTCGTTGAAAATGCCGCTGAGCTGGGTGCCGAAGCTCTGCAGGACGGTGCCGTTGGTGGCCGGGGTAAGGCCCAGGTCGGGCAGCAGCCAGACCATGATGTAGCGGGCGCCGGCCTGACTCAGCGCCTGGGCGCTGTCCACCAGGCGCCCGGCGGCGGCGCGGGCGGAGGGGTCGTCGGTGATGCGGAACTGCAGGAAGTCGTTGCCGCCGCCGGTGAGGTAGTAGAGCGCGTTGGGGTCGGCGAGGCGGCCGACCAGGTAGCCGTCGCGGGTGCGCGTCTGGCCGTTGGCGCTGACCACCGAGCCGCCGGCGGCGGTGATGGAGTCGTAGATCTGGTCGGTGCGGTAGCCGCCCACCGCCCAGTTATTACCGTCCGGCAGGCCTTCGGCGGCGTTCACCAGCGAGGTCGAGGGGCCGAGGTCGCCGGCGGCGACGCCCAGCTTGCCGCCGAGGATCATCGCTGCGGTAGGCCCGAAGACCTCGCCGCTGCCGTCCAGATAGGTCGGTCCCACGCGGTTGGTGAAGCGGGTGGAGGCGCCGGCGGGGCCGCCGGCGTCGGGGAACTGGCCGGCGTCGCTGAGGCTGTCGCCGAACACCACCAGGGTCGAATACGGGGAAGGTGACGCCAGGGCCTGACCGGCGATGCCGAGCAGGCAAGCGGCGGCCAGGGGTGAAAGCACCTGTTTGATCATGCGGCTGACTCCATGCTTTTTCTTATAGGTAGAGTGCAACGCCGTTAACAGTATCAGAACAATCGCGCAGAGTAGCGTTCTTGACGCATTTCCCTACATAAGCTGGCGTAATTTCTCCATTTCCCGGTATTTGCTCATTGGCCGGCGCGCTGCCCGCGCAACAGGCTGAAGGCCATGCCGCCCAGCAGCAGCACCCCGCCCAGCAATACGGCCCACAGGCCGATGCGCTTCCAACTGCCGTCGCCGGCGCTGGCGGCTTCCGCCGGGGCGGCCTGCAGGGCCCCATCCAGGCTGGCCTGGCCGACCTGGGCCGGCTTGTCCGGCTGGTAGCCGGGGATCAGCACGCTCAGCGGCAGGCTGGCGGAGGTGGCGTCGCGCTTGCCGAGGGCCAGTTGGTAGGGTGCGCTGCCGCGCACCAGGAACACCAGCTCGCGGGCACGCATGGCCACCCGCAGGCTCGGCGCCGTGTCGCCCAGGCCGGTGCCGCGCGCGTCGGTGACCAGGCGCAGCTGACGCACCGGCTGGCCGGCCAGCAGCAGTTCGTCCTGGCGCACCTGGCGGCCGTCCACCGGCAGGTCGTAGAGCACCCCGCGGGCCAGCGGGTACCAGTCGTCCCGGCTGCCCTGCCCGGTTGCCTTGCGCGCGGACAGCGCCACCGGCGCCATCAGGTGCTGCGCCGCCGTGCCGAGATCGAAACGCACCCGCTCCAGCGGCAGCGCCTGGGGCAGGTCCCAGCGGTAGCTGCCGTCCGCCTCGCGGCGCCCGGCAATGGGCTCGGACCACACCAGCGGCGTGCTCGCGGCCTGGTCGGTGCGGCCCAGCAGGCGCGCGCCCTTGAGCGTCACCGCCGCGTTGCCGGCCGGCCACGACAGGCGCAGGTAGCGCGCCTTCTGCCCGGGCAGGGCCACTTCGCTGACGTCCATGCGCTCGCCGTTGAAGCTCAGGCGGGCGAGCTGGCCGTCGCCCCAGTTGCGCCAGTGCTGCAGGTCGTCGCTGGCCTCGATGCGGAAGTGCTGGAAGCCCTCGGCCTCGCTGCTCCAGTCCAGGGCCAGGCGCTCGAAGGGGAAGTCGGCCTCGCCAGCGTCCAGCAGCCAGCCGCTGCGCCGCTCGCCCGTTGGCGCGGGAGTTGCGTCGGGCAGCACTTCCACCAGGGTGCCGGTGGTGCTGCGCTGGATGCGCAGGCCGGCCTGGCGGCCGGGGTCGGCCTCGGCGCCGTACAGCGGGAACAGCCGGGCCGCGGTTTCATGGGCGGTGCTGCTGCCCTGCGCCGCCGCCGCGCTCAGGGCGTAGGGCAGCGCCTCGCCCTCCTTGTCGAACACCCGCAGGTCGCGCAGGTCGGCATGGGCGGCGGCCAGTTGCACGCTCATCGGCACCTGCAGGCGGTACCAGGGACCTTCGCCCTGCAGGCGCAGGGGCACCTGCTGCGGGTAGTCGGCGGGGTTTTCCGCGGCCTGGGCCAGCCCGGCGGCCAGGCAGAGGATGAGGGAAGCCAGCTTCATGCGGGGGGTTGCTCCTGTTGCCCGGCCACCCGGTGCGGCGGCAGCGGGGCGAAATAGCCGACGACCAGCAGCAGCACGCCGACGCCGATGAAGGAAACGATGCGCTCCAGGCTGCCGCTGTTGCCCAGCTCGACGAAGAACAGCTTGACCACCACCACGCCGATCAGCGCCGCGCCGACCATCCACAGGTCGCGCCGGCCGCGCAGGTGGCCGCCGACCATCAGGCCCAGGGCGATCAGCGTCCAGACGATGGACAGCCCGGCCTGCACCAGCATCGACTCGCGCAGCGGCTCCAGGGCGAAGGGCACACCGCCCCAGTGGTGCGCGGTGCGGCACACGGCCAGGGTCAGCAGGGCGAACAGCGAGGCGCCCAGCAGCGCCTGGGCCGGCAGGCGCACCTGTTCGCCGGCAAGGCCCAGTTGCGGCAAGCCCTCGCGGCTCCACTGGAAGACCGCCGCCAGCACGATCAGCATGCCCAGCTCCAGCGGGTTGAGCAGCGGCAGGTAGGGCAACGGTTGCGCCGCGCCGTCGCTGACCAGGTTGACCAGCCAGAACCAGCCGAGCAGCGCCAGCGCCACCGGCGCCGCGGCCAGGGCGCGGTATTCGCGGGGGAAGGCCGCCACCGGCCAGGGCAGCGTGCGCCGTGCGCCCATGAGGATCAGGTAGAGGCTCGGCACCAGCGCCCAGCCCAGCCAGCGCCAGGCGTTGTAGTACTCGGCCAGGGCGAGGAACAGGTAGCGCAGCTGCAGCGCCAGCACCGCGAGCAACAGCCAGCAGCCGAGCACGTGGGCGCCGCGCAGGGGCAGCGCCGGCAGCACCGGTTCCAGGCGCCTGAGCGACCAGAAGTGCGCCACGAACAGCGCGCCCCAGCCCAGCCAGCCGAGCTCGCCCAGCGGCTGGTATTCCGGCTGCCAGGCGCTGGCCAGCGCCAGGACGCCCGCCGGCGCCAGGGCCAGGCAGGCGAGCGCCAGGGCCCGCCACTGCTCGCGGCGGGCGACGAAGGCCCAGAGCACCACGCTGACGGCCGCCACCAGCAGGGCGACGTGCTCGCGCCGCGACGCCGGGACGAAGCGGGCGATCTCACACAACGCGGTCAGCGCCCACCAGCCAGCGCCCCAGGCCAGCAGCAACTGCGACAGCCGTTCCAGGGTCAGCGCCCCCAGTTGCAGCGCCTGCCCGCCCTGCCCCGCCCGGTGCAGGCGCCAGGCGCCGACCAGCGCCGCCAGGGCCAGCACCGCCGGGCACCAGAAGCCGCTGTGGGCCAGGGGCGTCAGGCCCTCGCCGGAGAGCCCGGCGAACAATGACGAGCTGCCGAACAGCAGCGCCGCGCCGCCCAGCACCTGCAGCAGCAGGCCGAACACGAAGCTCGCGCGCTGCTGCAACGCCAGGCTCAGCCAGAGGATCAGCAGGCCGCTGCCGGCCCATACCGCCGCGGCGCTGCGCCAGGGCAGGACGAACAGCACCGCCAGGTTGACGAAGGCCAGGCCGGCCAGCAGCACCGCGCTGAGGCCGAGCATCAGCCGGCGGTCGTCGCGCACCAGCGGGTCGCGCGCGGCGAGGATCATCCCGGCGATCAGCGCCAGGCCGATCAGGCTGGCGCCGAACAGGCCGGTCCAGCCGCTGCCGAGCACCCCGGCGCCGCCGTCGGCCGCCCGCAGGTCGGCGAGGAACAGCGCGCCGCCGAGCAGCTGCACGGCGAAGGCACAGAACAGGAAGGTCCGCGAACCCAGGCGCAGCCCGGCGAACACCGTGGCCAGGCCGGCCAGGGCCCAAGCCATGGCGGTGCCCGGCACAGCAAAGCACAGCGGCGCGATCAGGTAGAGGAAGGCCAGGCCGCAGCTCGCCAGCAGCGGCTGGCAGCGCGGTTCCCAGGGCCAGAGGCCAGCGTTGCCGTGGCGGCGCAGCTGCCAGTAGCTGAACAACAGCGCCACGCCGAGCATCAACGCCCCCAGCGGCGCGCCGTCCAGCAGCTTATCCACACCCGGCTGCAAGCCCATCAGGAAGGCGATGGCCGCGCCCACCTGCAGCAGCAGCGCGAACATCCGCGCCAGCCGCCGCCCCTGGCGCAAGCCCAGCCAGTAAATGCCGGCGCCCTCCACGGCCCAGGCCGCCGAGGTCCAGCGCGCGTCCAGGCCCAGCGGGATGGCCAGGCTGCCGAACACCACGCCCAGCGCCAGGCAGGCTTCCACCAGCAGTAGGGCGCGGCCGGCGGTGCACCCGGCCAGCAGGCGCGCCAGGCCCATGTAGAACAGCCCCAACACCAGCGCGCTGAACGCCGGGCCGAACTCCAGGTGGCGGATCAGCGCGTACTGCAGGCCGAAGCCGATCAGCGGCGCGCCGAACAGCACGGTGCCGTCGACGTAGTCGGTCTGCCGCAGCGACCAGCGCAGCGTCTCGTCGCGCCCGGCGCCCTCCTCCAGCCCGGCGGCCTCGCGCAGGCGGCGGCGGGCGAAGAGCAGGCCGATGGCCACGTACATCAGGAAGAACAGCAGCAGGAACGGCTCGGTGCTGGCGAACAGCTCCGGCGTGTAGGAACGCAGCCCCCAGGCGAAACCGATGCCGAAGGTGCCGAAGAAGCCGATCAGGTTGAGCAGGCGCCAGGCGCGGAACCAGGCGATGGCGAAGATGCCGGCGTTGAGCAGGGCGAAGTAGCTGAACAGGGCGACGTGGTTGCCGGCGCCGGTGGAAGTCAGGATGGGCGCGGCGAAACCGCCCAGGGCCGCCGCGGCGGCAAGGCCGAGGGCATCCTGCAGCACTGCCAGCACGGCGGAGAACACCGTCACCGCCACCAGCAGGCCAAGGGCCTGGCCCGGCGTCAGCAGCGGATGCAGGCGCATGGCGGCGAACACTGTCAGGTACAGCACCGCGATGCCGGTACCCTGCAGCAGCAGGCCGTAGGTCGCGCGCTTATGCCGCAGCCACCAGCCCAGGGCCAGCAGGGCGATGGCGGCGGCGGCCACGCCCATGTAGCGCAGCTCGACGGGAACGACTACGCGCTCGGAGGCGTAGCGCAGCAGGAAGGCCAGGCCGAGGAACAGCAGCAGCACGCCGACGCGCAGTACGGTATTGCCGCCGAACAGCCAGTCGCGCGCGGCACCGAAGGCACGGTCGAACCAGGACGGGCCGGATGGAGCGGCCGGTTCGGCCTCCCAAGCCGAGGCTTCGCGCGCCGCGGGGACTTCGACGGCGGGCGGGATCGGGGCTGGCGGCGGCTCCTGGGGCTGCAACGACCAGTCAGGCGCAGCGCTGGTCGCGGCAGGCGCCTGCGCTTCGGGCAGCTCGATCTCCCATTCCAGCTCCGGCTCAGGCTCGGCGACGGCTTCCGGCGCAACGACGGGCTCCGCCGGCTCGGCGGGCGGCACAGGCGCTACGGCCCCGCCCTGCTCCAGGCGCAGCAGGCGCTGGTATAACGCCTCGGTACCCGCCTCGAACCGCTCGGCGAACTGCTCCAGCTGCCGGCGCAGCGCCGCGTTCTGCCGCTGCAGGCCATGCAGCGCCAGCGCCTGGCCGAACAGCAGCCCCAGCCCGGCGCCCGCCAGGCCATCGGCGATCGACTCGTCCCAGGCGGCGCCCAGCACCAGGCCGATCAGCATGAAGATCCATTGCATGCATTCACATCCTTGAAAGGGAAACGCCCCCATCCAGCGGCGCGCAAGGCTCCGAGTATATCGCCCCGCGCGGCGCAGGCACCCTGATTCCACAGGATATGACGCCAGCGCCGGGACGCCAGCCACAAAGCACAAGGAACGGCAGGCGCCGGAAGTATCGGCTGGGCGAGAGAGTCGGGCTCGGAAAGATCGACAAAGGCAGTAAAGCGTCCCGTTTTCGAGGCATGTATCCACAGCCGATACGACTTCTCCCCCTCTTTCTCGCCGCCGCCGATTGACGGCCCCAGAGCAGCCCCCTGATGCTTGGCGCCTGGCATGGCTGCACCCGCGTTATGGGCGGGCCGTGCGGGGCATCTTCGGATGCGCCGGTTCCCTTGTCCCGGTACGCCAACCTGTACGGTCCGCCCCCCCCCTGATTGGCGTCAGGAAGCGGAAACCCATTCGATTCGGAGCTCTACGACGCCGCGCAATCCCGCCAGGCGGCCCTGGTCAACCTGCTACGCCTGCTGGCCGGCGCGCCGGACCTGGGCGCGCCCACCGAGGAAGTGCTGGACGGCACCTTCAGCGCGCTGGAATACCTGGCGGCCGACGCCGAGCGGCTGTACGCCGCCGCCGAGCAACGCACCCGACCGTAGGGCGCATAACGCGAAGCGTTATCCGCCGTTGCCGGATGACGCTTCGCTCCGCGACCCGCGCAGTTTCGGATCTAGAGCAGAAAGATGAATCCGTCTCTCTGCTCCCTGCTGGTCATTTACGTTCCTTGGCCACGCTACCCAAACTGGCATCCTTGACCAAGTAACGGCCCTCGGTATCGCCAAGCAGCACCAGGTTGTTGCGCGCCATCAGCATCCCGACCTCCACTTCCTGCTTGATGAACACCACTTCGCCGGCCCGCACCTCGAAAGACAGGTCCGCCCAGTTTTCCGCCTTGGAACTGATGGTGTGCTTGCCTGGCTCGACGTAGAAATAGATGTACTGATTGCCACGGTTGTAGCCCATCTCCGAGGCGTCTTCGCGGTCATCCAGGAACACGTTGAAGCGCACCAGGCCACCGGCGTTGCTCGGCCGCACCACATAAACCAGCCCCTGGTCGGCAGTGGCAGCCTTGGGCAACTCGTACCCGGCAACTTCCGCCTGCATTTTCTCCATCGACGGCGCCGAGGCGCAGCCATAGATAAGCGCGATGCTGGCCAGCGCAAGCAGTTTGAGCATTCTCACAACGACTTCTCCCTTTCCATATGGTTGTAGCCGCCGCCCTTTCTTCCAGAGGCAACGGCAGTGCCTGCCCTTGCCAATGCCGGCGCGTCGAAAGATCGACTCGGCAGTGATGGCAAAAGGCCAAAAACTTTACCCTGAATGCCGTCTGGAAGGCCATCTGAAAGACTTGATCGGATTCTAACGAGGGAGGGTTTTCTCCTGCACTCCAATCCTGCCCAGGCAGTCGGCTTTAGAACAGGAAAATAAATCCGCCCCTTCTCGCCTCATCAACCAACACCACAAAAAAATAACAAACACTCTTCCCGACACTTACCACAAACCCCTGTCATAGCCATTAAACGCAAACATTAACAAGTACACACCAAGGGCGAATACCCCCACCAGAAACCTAACTTCCTTTGGATGATTATTTTCGACTGCCCCTCCAGGCGCCAGATAAATAACTCTATCTGCTAAATAGCAGTAAAACCCCCAGCCAAAAAAAGCCTGACCAGTTACGACCACCCCAAAACTATTCCATTCACCAATAAACCTTAAAGAATTTCCGATACCGCCCAAAACCAACAGAGCAAGTACAGCTAATCTATACCTCTTCAAAAGTCTCAAAAATCTCATCCAAGGATCTCTCCTCAAGAACCAGAGATAGAAAATTTACACCCGTTATCCTAAGCCCACCTATTGATAAGACCTAGGTGAGAAAATCGAAAAAACAGAAAATCACCCACTACACTCCAACCCTACATAACCAGTCAGCTTTAGAGCAGGAGAAATAAATCCGTCCCCTTTCGCCCTCAATTCCAGAAGGATAATACTCATCTCAAAACCATTAATAAATGGCACAAACCACACCCAAAAACATACAAACCAACATGAACACAAATCGTCCGATCTGATCGGAGCCTGCATCGCCGGAGAATCTCATGTACAGATGAGGACCATACATTGTCATATCATATAAATAAGCAAATACATTAGACAGAAAAATACATTGCAAGGCTATCCTTATTGCCCCATCGAGAGCAGTATTCACCACCAGTCCGCTCAAGATAAACATAAACATCGAAAGCATAAAAAATAAGCTTATCTTAACTCCGCCGCCGAGCCTATTAATCAAAATAATACTGCTCACCCCTCCTATTCCCTCCCCAAAGGAGACACCCATTAGCTCATCCTTCTCCAGAAACTAATAGAATCTTAAGTCTTGAATCAATTTCTTGACTTCAACTCGGAGCTGCTCATCACTAAGCTCGTAATCCTCCCGTAAATCTTCATCCGCAACATACATATCTGCCACACAAAATACACTAGACAGGCACTCACTCAATGCTGGAGCATCCCCTAGAAGAATTCCTCTATCCCCCTCTATTTTCCAAAGTTCAATATATGCCTCAGAGAAAACATCCGCAGACAACCGTTGTGCCACAAATGATTTTGCAAACTCCAGAAGGGTGATACTCATCTTAAAACCCCATTCTTAATAAAATTCTCAAACTGCTGAGTTCCTGGGTAGAGCTTGAAGCCTGTAACAAAGCTCCCTGCACCATCGACAACGACTGCATTACTCTAAAGAACACCTTGAACAAAAGGGGACGGATTTATTTGCCCTACTCTAAAGCTAGCTGACCAGAAAGAATTAGAGTAGTTAAAATAAATCCGTCCCCATTTCGTTCTATAAAATCGAAAAACTAGAAAATCACCTCTTGCACTCTAACCCTACATAACCAGTCAGCTTTGATATCAGAATAAATATCCTCCCTTTTGATCTATAACGAATAGTTTCATCACCACCATGCCCTACCGTAGCCATTAAATGCGAACATCAACAGATAAATAGATAACGCACCAATTCCAGCCAAAAACCTTATGGACCTTGGATGGTCAACCTCAATCATTGCTTGAGGACCATAATAAATAGGCTTACTTGCGATATAACAGTAAAACCCTCGACCAAATAGACACTGAGTAGCAACAACACTCCAGAAATTACTCCACTCACCTATAAATCTTAACGAGTTCAATCCACTGCACCCCACCATAACAGTAACAGCAACGAATCTATATCTATGCATAAACGCAAGAAATTTCATTTAAGTACATCCTTTCCGCCTTTAACTATCCCATCCCAAGCCCCCATAATTCCTAGAGCATTAGATAATCTCCCCGCGACTTCTGGGGAAAGTCCTCTGGAGCGAGCATAAGACTCAAAGCCATAGCTCAAGGCAACAGAACTAGCTGCTCCAGAGAGATCCTCTTTCAGGTAACCAGATATAAGGCCAGTAATAGTAGAGACCGATCCCAAACCTGTTGCAACTCCGCCAGTGGAGACTATCGCCCCCAAGCCCAGCATTTTACCCAAATCATTAAGAGACTTTGCATCAGCAGCCTTCAGGTATCGCAAGGTCTCTGCATTTGATAAATCTATATTTGCACCAACAGCGACACACTCAGCAGATGCGCAGGGCAAAAACCGTGGAGAATAACTAACACCCTCAACTGTAATGGGAACTGTATATCTGCCAGTTTCATCTAAAACATACCCCGTTAACCGGTCGCGTGACTCACTACCAGTAGCAGGCGCCTTGGCCCAATCCTGGCCTGGGGCTATAGGGAATGCTGCCCAGCTATATGCATCAGTGCTGGACTGAATATAGGTAACTATGTCCAGATCGAGCTTGGCGAACTGCTGTAGGTACTGGCCGTTATCCAGTTCCACCCAATTTCCTCCTGTATCGTAGATGTCTTCCCTATTGGCGAGGATGTCCGTTCCGGCCCCGATATCGCTGCCTTTCACATTGGAGAGTCGCAGTTGCTCTTCGATCTGCTCGGCAGTGTATTTACCCCCACTACGCTCTGCGAGGCTCCTAGCTAGTTCCTTGTCTGTCGGGTGCAACTGCCGGTTGTAGGCCATGCCATTCTTGGCAATATCTCCTCCCATCTGCAGATCGCCATTGACACTACCCGCCGCTACGATGCCGGCCAATTGTGCCGCAGCCTGCTGCATACGCTTGGCCTTCTCGCTGTCGCCCTCCAGGAAACCACTGGTGAGCACATTGGCCAGCGCTTCGCTCGCGCCCGCAGCCATGGCACCCGTCTTGAAGTCCCCCCCCATGGCCTCAGCCAGTAAGCCTCCCGCAATGGCATGCGCCACGGTGTTCTGTACCCCGCCGCTGGGGAATCCCAGATCGCCGACATATTTGAACGCGGAGGCTTGCAGGATGCCGTAGAGGGCGCCTTGCATGGAGTCGCTGAAGTTGCCTTGACCTAGAAGGTCATTGGCTGCACCAGTCAACGCACCTTGTGCCAGTTGCATACCCGCAAAGCGTGACCAGGCCTCGGGGTTGGCAAGGTCTGGAATGGCGCCAATGCCCTTGCCTGCTGCCGTGGTGGTGTTCGTGGTGGGATCGGTCTTGCCGCCGAACCATTCGGGCCCATATGCCGCCATGGAACCCGCTACCCCCGCGGCGATCATGGCCTGCTTGAGGCTGTCGCTGCTCAGGGCATCGTCCAGAGTAGCTCCGAGGTTCCCCTGGCTGTTGATGAGACTGATACCGGCGGTGGACCCCAGTGAGGCGGCAGCGCTGGCCAACGCCACGTTGCCCCAACCCGCCGCGACTGCTGCCCCCGTTGCACTGACTCCCGCAGCGGCCATAGCGGTGCTGGAACCTGCAGTGGCCCCTGCTGCTGTGCCGACTGCGGTACTTGCGGCCCCATATGTGGCAACGCTGAGGATGATCGCTACCGCCAATTGTGCAGCCGGCCCCATTCCCGAACTGCTGTACTTCCAGCCGTCGTGGACTTCCTGCACCCGCCGCCAATCCACATCCCCCCGCGCCTCGGCCTCTTTCAGCCAAGCCAGATTCGGATCGGCCTGCACCATGGCATCGATGGTCTGCCCGACGCTCTGCTGGTCGATGTGCTTGATGTCGATCTTCAGGCCTTCCACGGCCTTGATCGCCAGTTCGCCCTGGGCGATCAGTTGGCTCTGGCGCAGGGTCTCGTCGGTCTGGCCCTTGCCCTTGGCGGACTGCCAGGCGAGGTTGCCCTTGCTCTTTTCGTGGCTTTCCTGGTGCAGGTCCTTGACCGCTTCGAAGGTCACGCTGCCGCCGCTGAGGATGGCGATGTCGTTGCCGCTTTCGAGCTTCGCGCCCTGGTATTTCTGGTCGCCGCCGCTGAGCAGGGTGATGTCGGAGCCGGCGCTGATCTGGCTGCCCACCGCCTTCACGTCGGTGACTTCGTCGCGCTGGGTCTTCTTGCTGCCGAAGCCGCCCTTTCTCTCCTCGCTGTACAGGGAGTAGTCGCTGTCGTAGTCCGCCAGCAGTTCCAGCTTGTCGCCGGCCACCAGGTAGGCTTCGTTGCCCGCGCTGATCTGGCTGGCCACCAGGGTGAGGTTCTGCCCCGCGCTGACGACCACGTCCCCGCCCGCGCTCAGGCTGGCGCCCTGTTGCCGTACCCGGTCGTCCTGCTGCTCGACCTTCTTGCCGCCGCCCTTGTACTTCGTCTGGCTGTGCTCTTCGTTCGCCGCCGAGGCGAGGGTGACGTCGCGGCCGGCGCCCAGGGCGATGTCGCCCGTGGCGTCGATGTGGCTGGCGATGACACTGAGGTCGCGGCCGGCGCTGGCATCGAGGTTGCCGCCGACGCTGATGTCGCTAGCGTGCTGGGTGGTGCTGGCGAGGCTGCCCTGCATGCGCCGGCTCTGGAAATCGGCGCTGTCGGTTTCCCCGGCGGCCTCCAGGCGCAGGTCGCGCCCGGCCTGCAGGTGGGCGTCGCCACCGGCCTGGATCGAGCTGCCGACGTTGAGCAGGTCGCGCCCGGCGTTGATCGCCAGGTTGCCGCTGGCTTCGATGCGGGCGGCGGCGTTGGCGATTTCCTTGTGGATGCGGTCGTTGCCGGCGCTCAGGTCGAGGGTGGTGATGCTGCGTTCGTTGATCACGTCGCCGGTCAGCGCGGTGAGGCTGACGTCGCGCCCCGCGAGGATGCCGCCGGCGGTATTGCGGATGCTGTCGCTGGCCAGCAGGTCGAGGCGCTTGCCCGCTTCGATCAGGCCGCTGTTGCCGATGTTCGCCGCGCTGGCGCTAAGGTCGCCGCTGGCGCGCAGGGTGCCGGCGTTGTTCAGGGCGCCACCGCTGATCAGGCTCAGGTTCTGGCCCTGGATCAGCGCGCCGTTGGGCGCCAGGCGGTTGTCGGCCTGGGCCAGGTAGAGCACCGGCACCAGTACCTTCTCGCCGTTCACCACGGCCTCTTCCAGCCAGACGATGTCGTGGGTCAGCGCCGCCACCTGTTCGGCGGTCAGGCCCACACCTACTGTCAGGTTGAGGCTGTCCTTGTAGGCGATGGCGTTGTCCATCAGGTACTTGAACAGCGCCTCGTCGCTGGCCATGCCGTCGATGAAGCGCTGGCCGGTGCGGGCCACCAGCGCCTGCTGGATCAGGCGCTGTTCGTAGAGGCCGTCGCCCAGGCGTTTCTGCGCCTGGTCCGGGTCGTAGCCGAGCAGGCCCAGCAGGTAGTCGGAGCTGAGGAAGCTCTTCAGGCTCGTCAGTTCGGGGTTGGTCTCGATCAGGTACTTGTGGCTGTTGCCCGACGCGGCGTTGCCCGGCACGCCCTGGACGCGGGAAAGCCCCTGGCCGAGGCCGGCGAGATCGGGCCCGTTCCCGGCGCCGGCGCTGCCGTCCTCGCCGCTAAGGCGGAACAGGCCGTTACCGCCGCTGGGCAGGCTGAAGCCGGGAAGCTCCAGTGGGTTGACCTGCTGCTGCGCCAGGTCCGGCGGCAGCTGCGAGGTGATGGCGAACTGGCCGGTGGCGGCGCCGGTGGCCGTGCTCACGTCGCGCGGGTCGATGCTCTGGGCGCCGGCGTCGCGGCGCACCACGCTGTTGTCGAATTGCTCGCTGGCGATGATGCTGACGTTGCCCGCGGCCTGGATCACCGCGCTGGCCGCCGGGGCGCCGGACACCTGCACCTCGGAGACCATAAGGTTGTGGAAGTTGTGTTCCGGGTAGCCGCCGGATTCCAGCACCTGCTGGCGGCTCAGGGCGCCGGGGTCGTAGTCCGGCGAGGTGGGGTCGTTGTAGCGGTTGTAGAGCGCCTGGTTGCTGCGGAACGTCCAGTAGTAGGCGTCGGTGCGGGTGTAGAAGGCCCCGTCCAGGTGCCGCTCCACGCCGCCGGCCGCGCCCTGATTGCGGAAGCGGGCGGCCTGGATGTCGATGTCGCCGCCCGAGGCGATGCTGCTGTAGAGGTTGGCGAAGGCGCCGCCGCGGAAGACGAAGTCGCCGCCGGCGGTGATCGTCGCCTGGGGCGAGTCCTGGGTGATGACGTCCTCGTAGCGCTCCCAGGACTGGAACCGGAATTCGCAGCCCTTGCCGTCGCACAGGTCGTCGGCGTACATGCGGATGTTGCCGGCGACGATGCGCTGGCCGATGCGGAAGTCGTCGCCACGGCGGTTGTCGAAGTCCTGCGCCAGCAGGGTCAGGGCGCCGGCGCTCTCGATGCTGCCGGAGACGTTCTCGACCTTGGCCGCCCAGCCGTTCTGGTCGTTGGCGGCGATGTGCAGGTTGCCGAGGCTGTAGAGGTCGCCGGCGCGGTTGCTGAGGGTGCCGACCCGCAGCGCCATGTCGCCGCCGCTGAACAGCAGCCCGCCCTGGTTGAGCAGGTTGCCGGCCTCCACGCGCAGCCCGGCGGCGCTGCCGAGGCTGCCGAAGTTATCGAGGCTGGCGACGCGCACGCCGAGGTCGCCGGCGGAGCTGATGCGGCCGTGGTTGCTCAGGCCGTTGGCGGTGACGCTGGCCGCGCTGCCGCCGGCGATGCTGGCGGCGGCGCCGAGTTCGACCTGCCTCGCCCCAAGGCTCAGGTCGCCCAGGCTGGTGAGGCGCCCGGCGCCAGCGTAGGTGCCGCTCAGGTTCAGGTTCAGGCCGGCGTCGCTGGCGATCAGCCCGTCGTTGCGCCAGTGGCCGCCGCTGCCGTCAAGGCCCTGCACGGCCAGCAGCTGGCCGTCGCTGCCGAGCTGCAGGCGGTCGACGTTGAGGCTGAGCTGGCGGGCCTGCAAGCTGCTGTTCAGGGTCCAGTCCGGCGCGTCGATGTCCAGCGCGGCCTGGGTGATGAAGTGGCCGCCGGCCCGGCCGAGTTGCCCCAGGTCGACGAGGAACTGGCCGTTGCCGGCGTGCAACACGGTGCCGCCGGCGTTGTGCAGGGCGCCGCCGCTCAGTTGCAGGGTGTCGGCGGCGGTTTCCAGGGTGCCCTGGCGATTGTCCAGCAGGCCACGGGTGACGATCCGCGTGCTGCCGCTCTGGCCCAGGGCGCGCAGGCGGCCCTGGGCGTTGCTCAGGCTGGCGGCGTCGAGGCTCAGCCAGTCGCCGGCTTCGATCAGGCCGCCGTCGTTGTTCAGGGCGCCCAGCAGGCTGAAGTCGATGCCTTTCGCGCCGACCTTGCCGTTGCCGTTGAGGAAGTCGCCGGCGGCGAGGGTCAGCTGGTTGCCGGCGTAGAGACCACCGTCGCGGTTGTCCAGGGCTGCGCCGCCGGTGTCGATCTTGGCCTGGCCGGCGGTGGCGGCGAGATGCCCTTGTCCATTACCGATACCGCCGCTGGCCTTGACGTCCAGGTCCACGCCCTGGGCCACGCCGGCGTCGTTGCCGAAGTAGCCGGTGACGATCCTGAGCAGGCCCTGGGCGACATTGAGGATGCCGCCGCTGTTGTCGGTGCTCGCGGCGCCCAGGTCGAGCTTGCCGCCATCGCTCTGGATGCGGCCCCGGGCATTGTTCAGCGCACCGCTCAGGGCGAGGCTGGCGTCGCCCTGGCTGGAAACCTGCCCCTGCTGGTTGTCGAGGCCGGCGGCGCGCAGGCTGAGGCTGTCGCCGCTGTGGACGAGGCCGTCGTTGCCGTTGAGCAGGCGGCCGTCGAGCGCCTCGATGCGCAATGCGCCCTGGCTGGCCAGGGTGCCGCGGTCGCGATTGTCCAGGCCGCCCTGGCCGAGGATCAGCTCGAGGGTGGACTGGCTGGACAGCTGGCCGCCACGGTTGTCCAGGCTGGCGGCCTTGAGCAGCAGGCCGGCGCCGCTGCTCAGGCGGGCGTTGTTGGCGTTGATGAGCGCGCCGCTCAGCGTCGCCTCCAGGGCCCCCTGGCTGAGCAGTTGGCCACCGCTGTTGTCCAGGCTGCGGCCCTTGAGCAGCAGGCTGCCGGCGCTGATCTGCCCACCCTGGTTGAGCAACCGGGTGGCGGCGTGGCTGAAGTCGAGCCGGCGCTGGGCGTCGATCAGGCCGGCGTCGCGGTTGTCGAGGGTGTCGGCGATGGCGAGTTCGACGTTGCCCTCGGCGGAGACGATGCCGCCGCGGTTGTCCAGGCTGGCCGCGCTGATCCGCTGGTCCCCCTGGCTGACCAGGGCGCCCTGGCTGGCGTTGTTCAGTGCGCCGGCGAGGCTGACGGCGAGCGCGCCGGCCTTGCTGGAGAGGGTGCCGCCCTGGCTGTTGTCCAGGCTGCCGCCGCCGACGCTCAGCCCCTGCCAGCCGGACAGCAGGCCCAGGCCGGCGTTGAGCAGCCGGTCGGCCTGCAGGTCGAGCCGTCCGGCGCTGATGATGCGGCCGCTGTCGCGGTTGTCCAGCAGCCGGGCGCCGAGGGCGAAGCTCTGCTGGCTGGAGATTTCGCCGCCACGGTTATCCACCGCGCCCAGTTGCTTGAAACTCAGGGTGCCGGCGCTGAGCAGCCCGCCCTGGCTGTTGTCCAGGTCGCCGCCCTGCAGGTCGAGGCCGAGCGCGCCGTTGCCCAGCAGGCGCCCGCCGCGCAGGCTCAGTTGCCGGGTGCGGATGTCGGCATCGGCCTGGGTGGAGATTTCGCCCCGGCTGGCGTCGATGTGCTGCGCTGCCAGCGTGAGGTTGCCGGCGCTGTGGATGAGGCCGTCGGCGCTGTTGTCCAGCTTGCCGGCGAGGTTGGCGTGCAGGGTGCCGCGGCTGGTGAGGGTGCCCTGGCCGCTGTTGTCCAGGCTGGCCAGGTCCAGGCGCAGGCTCTGTTCGGCGGCGAACAGGCCGAGGCGATTGTCCAGGGCGCCGCCGCTGATGTGGATATGCTGGC
>NZ_JWMC01000082.1:0-21681 GCF_000812405.1 Pseudomonas sp. PI1 | reverse complement strand
GCCCCCAGCCCCGCCCCACAGCATGGACATCGACCTCACCCGCACCTTCCTGGAAATCGCCCGCCACGGCAGCTTCGTCGCCGCCGCCGAGCGCATGCACGTCACCCAGACGGCCATCACCGCGCGCATCCAGAAGCTGGAAAGCCACCTCAACTGCAAGCTGTTCGTGCGCAACCGCGCCGGCGCGCGCCTGACCGCCGACGGCGAGGCTTTCATCATCTACGCCAACCAGATGCTGCAGACCTGGGAAGCCGCGCAGCGCGACCTGCCGCTGCCCGAGGGCGTGGACAACGTGCTGCACATCGGCGGCGAGGTGAGCCTGTGCAACCCGCTGATGCTGCGCTGGGTCAGCCGCATTCGGCAGACCATCGACAACTACGCGGTGCGCGCCGAGATCGGCAGCGGCGAGGCCCTGCTGCGCCAGCTGGAGCTGGGCGTGCTGGACGCCGCGCTGGTGTACCAGCCGCACTACTGGCCGGGCATGCAGGTGGAGCAGTTGCTGGAAGAGAAGCTCATCCTGGTGCGCGCCAAGAACCCCGAGCCCTACGTGTACATCGACTGGGGCGAGGGCTTCCGCCAGCAGCACGACAGCGCTTTGCCGGACAAGGCCCGCGCGCCGGTGGCCTTCAACCTCGGGCCGCTGGCGCTGCAGTACATCCTGGAGAACGGCGGCTCGGGCTACTTCCGCACGCGGGTGGTGCAAAGCTACCTCGACAAGGGCGTGCTGCGCCGCGTGCCGCGGGCCCCGGAGTTCAGCTACCCGACCTACCTGGTGTATTCCCGCGAGCGCGATTCGGCGCAGTTGCAGCAGGCCTTCGCGCTGCTGCGCGAGCTGGTGCGCGAGGACCCGGACTGGTCGCAGCGCTGGGACCCGACGCTCTGACGGGGCACGGGGCTACACTGCCCAACGGCTAGCCTGTTTACGCCGGGCGCCAACCTTCAGCGCCTCGGGAGGCCAGGCAAGGGCGGCCTGGGCGGCGGCCTCGGTGGCGGCGGGGGAGCGGGCGTGGCGCTGCCGCTGGACGGCGAGCGGGACCACCACGGCTAGGCGCTTCATGAAGAAGCCCGGCGGAACCCGGGGCTCCGCCAGGCCCGCTCAGGGCTACGGCCTAGCTCCTGCCGCCGCCGTGGCTGTGCTGGCCACCCTTGCGGCCGGCCTCCGCGGCTCTTTCACGGTCATTGGCGAAGTTGCCGCCACTGCGGGAGCCGCCTTTCTTGCCGGCTTCCGAGGCTTTCTCGCGGTCGTTGGCGAAGTTGCCGGGGTTGCTGCTCTTCGAAGTCATGATGAACTCCTCAGGGTTGGTTTCCACTGAATGGGCGAACCGTCATCGGCCCGCACATGTAGTGGGAAGGCCACGTGGCCGAATGGTTCGAAGAAGTTTCGCCAGCGGTTGCCCGGGGCCTGCCGGGCGGCAGGCGATCGATCGGTTTGAACCCTGGCGGCGCATGGGCTTCTTACCCTGATACCCATGCTTCGAGAGGGAGAGGCCCATGGCACGCTGGAAGATCAGTTACCACAAGGACAACAACACGAGCGTCCTGCCCATGCCGTCCGCGCACAAGCCGAGCATGCAGGAGGCGGAGCGCTACCTGCTGGAGTGGGCGCGCCGCAACCTGGAGAAGGGCGAGTACGGCGCCGCCCACGAAACCCCCGAGGGCGACGCGACCGATGCGTTGCTGCGCCTGTATGGCATCACCATCACGGGCATCACCCGCGAATGACGGACCGCCGGGGAATGGCTCCCTGTGGCGAAGGGGAAATGGCTCTTTGTAGTGGACCAATCCCCGCGCATCATGGGGGCCTTCCCAGTACCCGGAGAACGGCATGTACCTGCCCGAGCATTTCCGCGAGACCCGTGTCGACGCGCTGCACCGCCTGATCCAGGCCCACCCGCTGGGCATGCTGGTGCACGACAGCGGCGGGGGGCTGGACGCCGACCACATTCCCTTCGAACTGCTCCCCGAAGAGGGTTGCCTGCGCGCCCACGTGGCCCGGGCCAACCCCTTGTGGCAGCACGCCGATGGCAGCGAGGTGCTGGTGGTGTTCCGCGGCGCGGAGCACTACATCTCGCCCAACTGGTACCCCAGCAAGCACCTGGCCCACGAGCAGGTGCCCACCTGGAACTACCAGGTGGTGCACGTGCGCGGCACCCTGCGGGTGGTCGACGACGAGCGCTTCGTCCGCGGCCTGGTGGGCCGCCTCACGCGCACCCACGAGGCCGGCGAGGCGCGGCCCTGGCGCATGACCGATTCCACCCCGGAATTCATCGCCGGGATGCTGGCCAAGGTGGTCGGCATCGAGGTGCAGATCCACGAGCTGGTCGGCAAGTCCAAGCTCAGCCAGAACAAGGTGGCCGACGACGTCCGTGGCGCGGCCGGGCGCCTGGACGAGGAGGGCGCCGCCGAGCTGGCCGGGGCCATGCGCGAGCAGTTGCCGTCCTGACGCGGCGCTGGCCGGCCCCGCCGCCGCCGGCTATCGTTGGTCCTTTTCCATCGCTACCGGGGAGTTTCAGCATGTCCGTCGCCCTGCTCGTCATCGACGTCCAGCACGCCCTGTGCGGCGGCGCCGACGCCTGCTTCGACCACCAAGGCGTGGTCGAGCGCATCAACGGCCTGGGCCGCCGCGCCCGCGACCTCGGCCTGCCGGTCATCTTCGTCCAGCACGAGGAGCCCGAGGGCGACTTCCGCCCTGGCAGCGAAGGCTGGCAGCTGGCCCCGGCGCTGCAGGTGGCCGATGGCGAGCCGCGGGTGCGCAAGACCACGCCCGACTCCTTCCACGGCACCGAACTGGATGCCCTGCTGCGCAAGCTGGGCGTGACCGGCCTGGTGATCTGCGGCATGCAGACCGACTTCTGCGTCGACACCACGGTGCGCCGCGCCCTGGCCGAGGGCTACGACGTGGTGCTGGCCGGCGACGCCCACAGCACCCTGGACAACCGCGTGCTGCGCGCCGAGCAGATCATCGCCCACCACAACGAAGTGTTCAGCCGCATGAGCAGCTTCGCCCCGCGCCTGGACGTGCTGCCCAGCGCCGCGGTGGCCTTCGACTGACGCCTGCCGTGCGTCCGGCCGCCAGCCCCTGCGGCGGCGCTGCGGATAAGGTGGAGTAGGGCGCCGGCGACTTTCCCGCGCCGGCGGCGCCCGTGGCGGAGGGATAGTCGATGGCCAGCCGAGCGACAGCCTGGCGACCGCTGCGCTGCCTGTTGCTGGCGGCGTTGCTGGCGCTTGCGGCCTGCGCCGGGCACAAGGCCGCCGAGCCGCTGGCGCCGGTGACGGCGGCCACCTGGGCACAGGTGGACCGCGACATCGCCTCCGCTTCCATGGCCGCCGCCGACAAGGCCGAGGACTACGCCCGCGGCGCCATGGAAAACTGGATGGACCTGGTCTACCAGCGCACCGACAGCGACTTCGTCCCCTGGTTCTCCGGCTACTGGACGCAGCAGTGGCTGGGCTTGCGGGTGGCCTGGTACAAGCTCGGCGACAGCGAGAAGAGCCCGGCGGTCAGCCGCCTGTCCGTCTACCTGCAGGGCCAGTACCAGCGCCGCGTACTCGAGCCGGTGGCGCGGCAGGTCGACCCCGCCGCGGTGATGGAGGCCGCCACCCGTTTCTACGTGCAGGCCCTCGCCGGGCAGCTGGACGCCATCCCCGAACGCCTGGGCGTGCCGCGCGCGCAGCTGGACCAGCGTTTGCAGGCCATCCCCGCCATCGCCCTGGGCCCACCCGCCACACGGGATGCCTCGCTGTACCAGCTGTTGCAGGCGAAGCGCCTGGACCAGTTGCCGGCCTACCAGGCGTTGATCGCCCGGGTGCACGATGCCTCGACGCGCACCGGGGTGGACGTGGATGAGCCGGACCAGGGCGTATCCGCCGTGGCCCGGCGCACCAGCGAGAAGCTGCTGGGCGAGGTGACCGTCAGCGGCGCCGTGGGCGCCATCGCCGCTGCGGTGGGCAAGGCGGCGGGGACGGTGCTGTCGCTGGGCAGCGCCGGGCTCACCGCGCTGTCCCGCGACCGCGAGCGCCCGCAACTGGAAGCGCAGCTGCGCAAGGACCTCAACGATGCCTTCGACCAGCAGTGGCTGGCGCTGATGGGCAACAGCCAGAGCGGCGTGCTGGCCGGCGTGCACTACCTGTCGCTGCAGGTGGAGGCGGGCGCGGCCACGCCCTGGGCGGCGCAGCCATAGAGGGCTTGGCGCGGAACGGGTAGATTAGGCGCACTTTCCGCCGCCCTCCCGGAGCCGCCCCATGCCCACCGCCGCGCCCGCCAGGTTCCTGCCCGGCCTGGATTCGATCATCGCCGCCCACGCCGAACTGCGCGCCGCGCGGCCGCTGGTGCAGTGCCTGACCAATGTGGTGTCGGCCAACTTCATGGCCAACGTGCTGCTGGCCGCCGGGGCCTCGCCGGCGATGGTCGACAACCCCGAGGAGGCCGCCGGCTTCGCCCGCGTGGCCGGCGCCGTGCTGGTCAACCTGGGCACCCCGACCAGCGCCCAGGTGGAAGGCATGCGCCAGGCGGTGCGTTCGGCGGTGGTCCACGGCACGCCCTGGGTGCTGGACCCCATCGGCGCCGGCGGCCTGCCCTGGCGCGGCGGGGTGGCCGCCGAGCTGCTGCAGCAGCGCCCGGCGGTGGTGCGCGGCAACGCTTCGGAGATCATCGGCCTGGCCGGGCTGGGGCAGGGCGCGCCGGGCTTCGACAGCTCCGACGACCCGGCCCGCGCGGTGCCGGCGGCGGTGGAACTGCTGCGCAACTGCCAGGCGGTGTCGGCTTCGGGCGCGGTGGACCACCTGCTGGGCTGGGTCGGCGACAGCCGCGAGAGCGCCGTGCCGCGCCTGCTGCGCATCGGCGGCGGCAGCGCGCTGCTGCCGCGGGTGACCGCCTCCGGCTGCGCCCTGGGCGCGCTGGTGGCGGCCTACACGGCGGTGGCGGTGGACGCCTTCACCGCCCTGGCCGCGGCCCACGTGCACTTCGCCGTGGCCGCGGAAATCGCCGAGGCCGCCAGCCGCGGGCCGGGCTCCTTCGCCGTGGCCTTCGTCGACGCCCTGGACGCGGTGGACGCCAACCTGCTGCGCCAGCGCGCCAGGCTGATGTCGGTGCAATCCACGGCCTGAGGCGAGGTACGCTCAGTCGTCGCGGGTCAGCACTTCCAGCAGCTCGATCTCGAACACCAGGTTCGAGTTGGGCTTGATGTGCGCGCCGATCTGCCGCTCGCCGTAGGCCAGGTGCGCCGGCACGAAGAGCTTGCGCTTGCCGCCGACCTGCATGTTCATGAGGCCGATATCCCAGCCTTTAATGACACGTCCTGTGCCGATCACGCACTGGAAGGGGCGGCCCTTGTCGTAGGAGGAATCGAAGACGGTGCCGTCCTCCAGGGTGCCCCGGTAGTGGGTGGTGATCAGCGCGCCCTTGACCACCGCCTTGCCGTCGCCGGGGCGGATGTCCTCGATACGCAGTTCGTCGCTCATGTCTGTGCCTCTGTCGCAGGTGGCGGCCCGGCCGGGCCGTTTCGGGGCGCCGTTTTCGCAGGAAACGCCGCGCAAGGCAACAGGCGTGCTCAGGAATCCTTGTTGAGCAACGCGGCCAGCCCGGCCAGGGCCTTGTGCGTGACCTTCGGCCCGCTGGCGCCGGCATCGTTGCCCTGGTAGTGGGCATCGACCTGGCGCTGGTGCTCGTTGTCGTGGCAGTAGAGGCACAGCAGCTCCCAGTTGGAGCCGTCCTCGGGGTTGTTGTCGTGGTTGTGGTCGCGGTGGTGCACGGTGAGTTCGCTCAGGCGCTTGCCGGAGAACTCGCGGCCGCAGCGCCCGCAGATCCAGGGGTACATCTTCAGGGCCTTTTCCCGGTAGCTGCTTTCGCGGCGCTGCTGGGCCTCGGCCAGGAGCTGGTCGACCTTGCTGGTGGGTTTGGCGGGGGTTGGCATGGTGGTGGCTCGGGGTGGTTGGGGTAGGTTTTCAGCATACCTCCGTTGGGGGGGATTTGCTTTTTGTGGGGGCGAGAGTGTGGTGGTTCAATTTCCTCGGACACCTCGATAGGTGGAAAATCCACTGAATAGAGGAGTCATTCATGAGCCGTAAACGCAGAGCATTCGATGCCAGCTTCAAGCTACAAGTCGTCCAGATGATCAAGGACCAGGGCCTGAGCATTACGCAGGTCTGCCGAGATATGGACCTGGGAGAGACGGCAGTTCGCCGCTGGGTTCAGCAATACGAAGCCGAGCTGTCGGGGCAGGCGGGAGTGGGTAAGCCACTGACACCCGAGCAGCAGCGGATTCGTCAGTTGGAGGCAGAGAATCGCCAATTGAAGCAGGACAACGACCTGCTAAAAAACCGCCTCCCCGGTGCTCCGAGACCCATTGGGTTAGAAACACGCCCACTACACTGACCCCGCTGGACAGTGGTCGTCTGCTTTTTGGAGGCTCCGTCCCCGTCAAAAAACCTGACCCAGGGGAAGCTGCGGACCCGTTAGTGGTGGCACGTTTCGTGACCCCGTTTAGGAATGTGATTTGATCCGAGTCCCCGTCCAGCACTTCCGGTGAATGGAGGGTACTCATGAAAACGACCAAAGCGCAGCGTCATGGCCTGCCGGTTATTCATGACCGGGCAGCTGGGATCGATATCGGCTCGCGCTTCCATGTGGTAGCGGTGCCTGCCGACATCACAGAAGAGGCGGTGCAAACCTTTAACGCGTTTACGGCCGACCTGGAACGTATGGCCGCTTGGCTGGTTGATCTCGGGATCACTACCGTGGCAATGGAGTCGACTGGGGTGTACTGGATCCCGGTCTACGAGATTCTAGAGTCCCATGGCCTGCAGGTTGTGTTGGCCAATGCCAGGGATGCCCGTGCCGTGCCCGGGCGCAAAACCGACGTCAACGACGCGCAATGGATCCAGCGATTACATGCCTGTGGTTTGCTGCGAGCCAGCTTCCATCCCGATCGCGAGATTGCGGCACTGCGCAGCTACCTGCGCCTGCGAGAGCGCCACCTTGATTACGCCGCCGCGCATATTCAGCACATGCAAAAGGCGCTCACCCACATGAATCTGCAATTGCATCATGTGGTCACCGACATAACCGGAGCCACGGGCATGCGCATTATTCGAGCCATCGTTGCCGGCGAACGCGATGCCCTGATCTTGGCCCGCATGCGTGACACACGCTGCAAGTCCAGTCTCGAAATCATTCGAAGTGCTCTGGTCGGCAACTATCAACCGGAGCATGTCTTTGCCCTGGCGCAGGCGCTGGCCATGTACGACGCCTACCAGATGCAGCTTGAGCTGTGCGACCAGCAAATAGCGCGGAGCCTGCACCAACTCGCTCAGCAGAAGCCATTGCCTGGCGAGCCGTTACCCAAAGCACGGCACCCTACGCGACAGCCGAACGCACTCAACTTCGACGTCCGCACCTTGCTCTATCAATTGGTCGGCGTCGACCTCACGCAGATCCATGGTATCGGCCCTTACTTGGCCTTGCGTCTGGTTGCCGAGTGCGGCACCGACTTGAGTCGATGGCGTACCGCCCAGCATTTCACCTCCTGGCTGACGTTGGCGCCGGGCTGCCGAATCAGCGGTGGCAAGGTGCTTTCCGCCCACACACGCAAGACTAAGAATCGGGTCACCGCGCATCTACGCTTGGCTGCGGTAACCATTGGCAAAACCAATACGGCGCTGGGTGCTTTCTACCGACGCTTGTCGGCACGCATCGGCAAGGCCAAGGCCGTGACCGCCACTGCGCGTAAGATCGCCATCCTGTTCTATAACGCGATGCGCTTCGGCATGGCCTATGAGGATCCGGGCGCCGACCACTACGAGCAAAAGTATCGCGAGCGTGTTGTCAAAGGCTTGCACCGTCGGGCTGCTGAATTTGGCTTCACCCTTCAGGCTGTAGAAGGTGTTTCTTAGGAAGGCCTCGGCCTTCTTCGCCCGCGAACTGAAGTGATTCACCGATTGATCGCTCAGCAGCAGAAGAAGGCCGGAATTGCGCGGCTGTGCCGGCTGCTGGGTGTCAGTCGGTCGGGCTACTACGCCGCGCAACGCCGCCCCTTGCGTCCTGCCTTGCACTGCCCGGTAGCCGCTTCCTTGAAGGCCCTGTTCATGAGCTGCGGGCGTACCTATGGGAGTCGTCGCCTGCAAGCCGCGCTCAATGGCGAGGGCGTGCATGTAGGGCGCTACCGAGTCCGCCGGCTGATGCGCGAGCACCGGCTTCGGCCAGTCTGGAAGCGCAAGTTCGTGCACACGACCAACAGCAAGCATGACCTGCCGATAGCCTCCAATATCCTGGCCCGCCGGTTCGATCCTCCGGCGGCAAACCAGGCCTGGGTGGCGGATATCACCTACATCCGCACCCGCCGAGGTTGGCTGTACCTGGCTGTGGTGATGGACTTGTATTCGCGCAAGATCGTTGGCTGGGCGATGGCCCCGAACATGCCGGCGGAACTGGCCTGTTCGGCGCTACAGATGGCGATTGCTCAGCGGCAACCCGCGCCGGGCCTGATCGTGCATTCGGATCGTGGTAGCCAGTACGCCAGCGAGGTTTATCGCGCGCTGCTCAGGCGGCATGGCCTGATCTTGAGCATGAGCCGCAAGGGAAATTGCTGGGACAACGCGGTCATGGAACGCTTCTTCCTGAACCTGAAAATGGAGCGGGTCTGGCAACGTGACTACGCCAATCATGCCGAGGCCATGAGCGACATCGCCGACTACATCGTCGGCTTCTACAACAACGTGCGCCTGCACTCCAGCCTGGGCTATCTGCCACCCACCCGCTACGAGCGCAGGCCACCCAAACAACCTATCGAAGTGTCCGAAATTATTTGACCACCACAAGAGTTCTTGCTCGCGAATGGAGTTTCCCGGTTGCGCTGGTGTTGGGTATGAGAGCGCCCTCTCCCCAGCCCTCTCCCTGAAGGGAGAGGGGGCTTGTCCGTGCCGAGATAAGGAATGGTTTCAGCCGGTAATCACTGTGCTAGCCGGCTAACGCCGAACTATCAGCATCTGCCCAACGGTCCCCTCTCCCTTCAGGGAGAGGGTTAGGGAGAGGGAACGGAACAACCGGCAACACCATGGTCACCGGCGAGCACCGCGCAGGTTTTACCCACCCTACGAATTCCGCTCTGACCCCGTCGCCGGCCGCTCATCCGGCCGCGACCAGATCCACAGGTTGCCGATCGCCATGCCCAGCACCACCGCATACAGCCAGTAACCATGGGGCAGAGTCAGCAGCATGATCGCCAGCGCCGCGAGCATCGCCAGGCTGGCGGCGACCTTGGCCCGGCGGGCGATGGCGCGGCCGTTGCGCCAGTTGGCGAGGATGGGACCGAATAGCCGGTGGTTCTCCAGCCAGGCGCTGAGCCTGGGCGAGCTCTTGGCCGCGGCCCAGGCCGCCAGCAGGACGAACTCGGTGGTCGGCAGGCCGGGCACCACCAGGCCGACCATGCCCACGCCCAGGCTGGTGTAGGCGAGCAGGGCATAGAGCAGGCGGACGGTGCGCGAACGGGCGGGCTGGGACATCGGGACGGCAGCGACGGGGGAGAAAGGCGCATCCTGGCGGCTGCCGGGATGCGCGTCAATCACCGCGTCAGGCGTGGGCGGCGGCATGCTCGTAGGCGTGCTGCAGCAGGGTGCCGAAACGCTCGAAGGCGGCCAGGGCGCCGGCTTCGGCCGCGCGTTCTTCCTCTGCATCCAGGTCCAGGCCGTCGAGGGTGCGGGTGAAGCGCTTCCAGCCCTCGGCGCGGCCGCCGGCCGGCTCGCCCAGGTGGCGGGCGCCGAAGTTCTCGTCCAGGCCCAGGGCGGCCACGCGCTTGATCAGGAAGGCGGCGCCGAGCTTGGAGCCCTCGGAGACGAACAGCCAGCCCAGGGCCTGCGCGCGGGACGGGTTGGCCAGGGCGCCGGCCACCGGCGCCGGCACCTGGGCGCCGAGGTCGGCGAGGTCGGCCTTCGCCTGCTGGGCGCGGCAGCGCTCGGGCAGGTCGGGAAAGATCGCGCCCAGCTCGGCGTCCTGGTACAGCGCCTGCAGCTCGGACTGGAACAGGTACTGGGCGACGACGAAGGGGGTGAAGTTCTCGCGGCTGGCGAAGGGATCGTGGGCCTTCACCGCGGCGTCCAGGCGCTGGTGCGGGGCGTGGGTCGCCAGGTTCAGGCGCTGGGAACGCAGGGCGGGGGCTTCCAGGGTGGTCATGCAGCAGGTTCCTTGAGCGATGGATTCACAGAAGACGAGACGAACGAGAGAGGGAAAAACGTAAAGAACGGATGAGAGGTTCCCCTGTAGGAGCGGGCCCTGCCCGCGATTTCGCGCGCAGGGCGCGCTCCTACAGGTGAATCCGGAGGTGCGCATGGCGTAGGAGCGGATCTCATCCGCGATCCGCGCCGGGACGCCCGGCTATCGCGGACAAGGTCCGCTACACCGTCGGCACCCGCAACACCCCGTAGGATGGTGTTGAGCGAAGCGATACCCATCGCCACGACCGCATGGGTATCGCAGGCTCGGCCCATCCTACGAAGAGCGCTTACCTCAGATATCCCACACCAGGTTGACCGAGAAGTTGCGCCCCGGCTGGGTCAGGCGGTCGAGGTTGGCCGGGGCCAGCACCGAGGCTTCGCCGACGCTGTCGTAGCCGCGCACGTCGTCCCACAGCCAGTACTTCTTGTCGGTGAGGTTGTACACGCCGGCGTTCAGCGTCAGGTCGTCGGTCAGCTTGTAGTAGGCGGTCAGGTCGAGGATGCCGAAGCCGGGGGTCTTGAACTGGCTGCTGGTGCCGTCCGGGGCGTTGAAGGTGGTGTCGTCGACGCGGTCCTTGCGCTTGACCAGGGTCCAGTTCAGCAGGCCGCCGTAGACCTGGCTGGGCGCGTCGTAGCCCAGGCCGAACACGCCGGTCAGCGGGTTGACGCTGTTGAGCGGCTCGCCGGTGTCCTTGTTGCGGCCGTAGGCGTAGGCCACCGAGCCCTTGCTGTAGAGGCCCTCTGGCGCGCCGAACGGGGCCAGTTCCAGGCGGCCCTTGAGCTCCACGCCCTTGATGATGGCGTGCTTGATGTTGTTGCTCTGGAAGGTGACCTCGTTGTAGCCGGCGGTGATGGCGTCCTCGTTAATGAAGTCGCGGTACTTGTTGTAGAACACCGAGACATCGAACGAGCCGACGTCGAAGGTGCCGCGCAGGCCGGTCTCGTAGCTCTGGCTGCGTTCCGGGTCCAGGTCCGGGTTGGGCTCGACGCGGTAGCCGCTGGTGGGGTTGTCGAAGCGGCCGTACAGCGCCTTGGCGGTCGGGGTGCGGAAGCCCTGGGCGTACTGGCCGTACCACAGGTAGTTGTCGTTGAAGGCATAGGTCACGCCGAGCTTGGGCGAGAGCTGGTGCCAGGTCTTGTCCTCGCTGCTGACTTCGCCGTCGCCGCTCTGGTCGGCGGTGTTGAGGAACTCCTCGGTGATGTGCGGCTTCAGCCGGGTGTAGTCGTAGCGCAGGCCGGGCAGGAAGGTCCAGGCGTTCCAGCGGACCTCGTCCTGGGCGAACAGGCCGTAGGTGTCGATGGTCGGGTCCGGGAAGTCGCTGCTGCGTGCCAGGGCGTCGCTGGCGCTGCTGGCGCCCACGGCTGTGCAGCCGCGGCCCACGGCCAGGCAGGTGCCGCTGCCTTCGCGGTAGCCGGTGACCTTCTGCCGCTTGAGGTTGGTGCCGTAGGTCAGCAGGTGGTCCGTCTCGCCCAGCTCGAAGCTCTTGTCCAGCTGCAGGTCGAACACCCACTGGCGTTCCTTGTAGAGGGTGTCGCGGGTGCGCAGGACCTGGCGGGTCATGGGGTAGTAGAACTCCTCGGTGCCCTGGTCGGTCTTCGCCACCTGGTAGTTGAAGGTCCACTTGGCGTGGTCGGCCAGGGCGCTGTCGACGAGGAGCTGATGGTCCAGGCCGAAGCGCTCGCGGGTGATGGTGTCGCTGGCCTTGCGCCACTGGTACATGCCGCCGGGCAGGATGCTCGGCGGCAGGGCCGGCGCGCCGTTGGAGTAGGGGCCGCCGTAGGCGCTCTTCTGGTCGGAATCGACGTCGTCCTTGTAGTGCTCGTAGGTCAGGCCGAAGCGCGAGCCTTCGGCGTAGTTCCAGCCCAGCTTGGCCAGCACGTTGGTGGTGCGCACGTCCTCGGGGTTGGCTTCGGTGCGGGAGAGGCCGGTGCCGCCGTGGCTGCCGTAGGACTCGGTCTCGTGGCCGTTGCGCTGGCTGACGTGGAGCAGGGCGTCGAAGTCGTCGTGGCGGCCGGCGACGGTGGCGGAGGTCAGCCAGCTGTCGTCGGCCGAGCTGTAGCCGGCCTTCAGGCGCGCGCCGACGTCCTTGCCGTCCTTGATGATGTCGCTCGGGTCGAGGGTGAAGTAGCTCACCGCGCCGCCGATGGCGTTGCTGCCGTACAGCGCCGAGGCCGGGCCGCGGAGGATTTCCACGCGCTTGACGATTTCCGGGTCGACGTAGTTGCGCTCGGTCTGGGCGTAGGGGCCGTTGAAGAAGGAACCGGGAATCTCGACGCCGTCGATTTGCGTCAGCACGCGGTCGCCGTCGATGCCGCGGATGTTGTAGCCGGTGATGCCCGAGCGCTGGCCGGTGCCGCCGACGCTGACGCCGGGTTCGTCGCGCACCAGGTCCTTGATGCTGTTGACGTTGTTGCGGTCCAGGTCGGTGCGGCTGCGCACGCTGACGGTGTTCGGCACTTCGTTGACGTTCTGCGCCTGGCGGGTGGCGGTGACGGTCTGCGGCTGCAGTTCGATGGCGCGGGCGCCCGGGGCGCGGAACAGCACGACGTTGCGCTCGGAGACCTGGCGGTAGTCCAGGCCGCTGCCGGCCAGCAGGCGCTTGAGCGCCTGCTCGGCGCCCAGGCGGCCGCTGACGCCGGGGGAGGTGACGCCGCTGGCCAGCTCCGCCGGCAGGGCCACCTGCCAGCCGGTGACCGAACTGAAGGCGTTCAGCGCGCCGGCCAGGGGCTGGCGCTCAATGGCGAAGCGGTAGCCGGCCTGGGCCTGGCTGCTGGGCTCGGCGGCCTGGACGCCGGCGGCGGGCACGGCGGCCAGGGCGACGGACAGCGCCAGCAGCGACAGGTTGGCGGGTGCACACAGGCGTTGCAGGGGGGAGCGTCGGGCGTGGGTGGTCATCGAAGGCTCTCTTCTGAAGTTTCGCCGCATTTAAAATGCGAATCAGTTGCATTGGCATCTGACGAAACGAACGAGGCTTCGGGATCGCGTAAAAATAGTTTTTGGGGGGCGGCCGGGGGGCAATCGCGGACGGAGTCCTACGGTTCCAGGAGGCACTGCTTTTCGTAGGATGGCGTTGAGCGAAGCGATACCCATCAGCGCAACCGCATGGGTATCGCAAGCTCAACCCATCCTACGAAAAGCACATCAGCACGACCGGCGAGACAGTTGCCCTACCGCTCTTGCTTCCAGCTTCGTAGCGCGAATAACCGTTTGCCGGCGGGAGTAGGAGGACGCTGTCCGCGATTCGGCGCCTGGCTCAGAACCCCAGCAACTGTCCCACCTGGTCCCCCTGCGGGTTATCGCTGCGGCTTACCAGCGCGTAGTTGTAGTCGCCCTGGCTCCAGTAGCGCGTCAGCAGCTCGCCATCCTGCCGCTGGCCATGGGGCAGCATGAGGTGGCCAGGGCCCGGCGGGCGGATGAAGAAACTCAGGCGATGGCCCTGGGCATCCTCGTAGATCACCAGCGCCGCCGCGCCCTGCTCGGTGGCCAGCAGGCGCGCGCCGACGCTGCGCAGGCCCAGGCGGTCGAGGTCGGCGGGCAGGTTGGCGTTCTCCAGGTAGCGGCCGAGCCAGTTGCGCACGTTCTCGCCGGCCCGGGTGTCCAGCGGCGCGCTGCTGCCGTTGGCGGCGAACAGGCGGTAGGCCTGCACCGCGTCCTCCATCGGCTTGCCGTGCCTGACCAGGCTCATTTCGCGGGCCTGCCAGCCGCCCAGGCTGCCCACGCCCAGGGCCAGCAGCAGGGCGGCGGCGGTGGCCAGGCGGGCGCGGCGGCGTTCGCGCAGCTGGCGGCGGATGCGCGCCGGGTCCAGCGCCGGGCCGGCCGGCGGCAGGGCGCGGCTGGCCAGGGCGGCGCGCAGGTGCTGGGCGTCCTGCCGCCATTGCTCGACGCGGCGGGCCTCCTGCGGGTGGCTGGCCAGCCAGGCTTCGATCCATTGCCGGCGCTCGGCGTCCAGTTGGCCGTCGAGGTAGGCGTGCAGGTCGCTTTCGGTAGGCGTCAGTTCGCTCATTTGAGTACCCGTAGGGAAGGGGCGCCGCTGCTGCCTTCGCTGAGCGCGCGCAGGGCCTGGCGTGCGCGCGACAGGCGCGACATCACGGTGCCGATGGGGATCTGCAGGGCCTCGCCGACCTCGCGGTAGCTCAGCCCCTCGACGCTGACCAGGGTGAGCAGGGCGCGCTGTTCGGCCGGCAGGCGTTCGAAGGCCTCCAGGGTGGACTGCGCGCTGACGATGTCCTCGGTGGAGGGGCTGCTTTCGTCCGTACCGCCGAACAGCGAGAGGATGCGCGCATAGCGGCGGGCGCGGCGCTGGCCGTCGACGAACAGGCGGTAGAGGATGGCGAACAGCCAGGCGCGCAGGTCGCCGTCGCCGCGCTTGCCGCCCCAGGCCGAGAGGGCCTTTTCCAGGGTGGCCTGGACCAGGTCGTCGGCGCTGGCCGCCTCGCGCGTCAGGGACAGCGCGAAGCGCCGCAGGCGCGGCAGCAGTTCGCGCAGTTGCTGGTCATCCAGTTCGTTCATCGCGCCGTGGCCGTCGGCCGTCTCCGTGGTTCGTCGAGCCGGTAGGACGAATCCCCGCGCAGTTTATTCCACCGCCGGTCGGCTTTCGGGCGAATTTCCGCTGCCGGGAATAACCCGGCGCCTGGTGCGTCGTACGGGCTCATCGAACCTGGCCCAATGAGGACCTACCCATGACCCAACCCGACTCGGCGCCGCCGAACCTGCCCCTGCGCCTGGCGACCATCGCCCTGGCGGTGGGCGGCCTGGCCGCCGCCTTCGCCTATGCCGCCGGCTGGATCGGCCCGCAGCGCCTGACCCCGGCGCGCCTGGTGGACAGCCTGGAGCAGAACGCCGGCGTCTACCCGGCCTATCGCCGCAACCATGCCAAGGGCCTTTGTGTGGTCGGCCATTTCGACAGCAACGGTGCCGGCGGCGAAGTCTCCCGCGCCGCGGTGTTCGCCAGTGGCAGCGTGCCGGTGGTGGGGCGCCTGGCGATTCCCGGCGGCAACCCGGCCGCCAGCGACGGCGCCGCGCCCATCCGCAGCCTGGCCCTGCGCTTCCTGCCTGGGCACGGCGGGGAATGGCGCACCGGGATGAACGCCATGCCGGTGTTCGTGGTGAACAGCGTGCAGGGCTTCTACGCGCTGCAGCAGGCCTCGCAGCCGCAGCCGGGCAGCGGCAAGCCCGACCCGGCGAAGCTGGCCGCGTTCTTCCAGGCGCACCCGGAAACCGCCGCCTTCCGCGCCTGGGTGAAGAGTTCCACGCCTTCGTCCAGCTACGCCAACAGCGCCTACTACGGCCTCAACGCCTTCTTCCTGGTGGACGGGCAGGGCCGCGAGCACCCGGTGCGCTGGTCGGTGCAGCCGGAGGCAGCCTACCAGCCGATCAGCGCCGAGCAGCGCGGCGAGGCCGACTTCCTCGCCGCCGAGCTGCAGCAGCGCCTGGCCCAGGGGCCGCTGAAATGGCGGTTGATGCTGACCCTCGGCGAGCCCGGCGACTCCACCGCCGACGCCACCCGGGCCTGGCCGGCGCAGCGCCGCAGCATCGACGCCGGCGAACTGGTCATCGAGCGCGCGCTGCCCGAGCAGGGCGGGCCCTGCCAGGACGTCAACTACGACCCGCTGATCCTGCCCGACGGCATCCGTGCCTCGGACGACCCGCTGCTGAGCGCGCGCTCGGCGGCCTATTCGGAATCCTTCAACCGCCGTACCCGCGAGCAGGCCGCCATGCCGGCCAAGGAGCCGCAGCCGTGAAAGCCGAACCCCGCTACTTCCCCTTGCCGCTGCGCGTGTTGCACTGGCTGATGGCGCCGCTGGTGATCGCCATGCTGCTGATCGGCCTGGCCATGGTCGCCAGCGCTTCGCCCGCCCATGCCACCCTGGTGGCGATCCACAAGCCCCTGGGCGCGGCGCTGCTGGTGCTGGTGCTGCTGCGCCTGGCCATCCGCCTGGGCCGGCGGGTGCCGGCGCTGCCGCGGGCGATGCCGGTCTGGCAGCAGCGCCTGGCCCACGCCTCGCACTACCTGCTGTACGCGCTGCTGATCCTGCAGCCGCTGGTGGGCTGGACCATGCAGTCGGCCGGCGGCTACCCGGTGGTGCTGTTCGAGGGCCACGAACTGCCGGCCCTGGTCGACCCCTCGGTGTGGCTGCACAGCCTGCTGCGCAGCGCCCATAGCGTGATCGCCTACCTGCTGATGGTGACCATCCTGCTGCACCTGGCGGCCGCACTGTTCCACGGCCTGGTGCGCCGCGACGCGGTACTGCCCAGCATGACCGGCGGCCGCCTGCCGAGCGGCGCGGACGAGCCCTGAGGGAAGCCGGCCGGCTTCAGCGCGGTGTCACAGCAACTGGCTGTCGATATGGATTTCGCCGCTGAGCAGCTTGTGCACCGGGCAGGTGTTGGCGATTTCCAGCAGGCGCTGGCGCTGGGCGTCGTCCAGCGCGCCGTTCAGGCTGATGTCGCGGGCGATGCGGCTGTTGCCGGGTTTCTCCTGGCTGAGCCTGAGCTGTACCTGGATGCCGTCCAGCGGCCATTGCTTGCGCCGCGCGTACATGGCCAGGGTGATGGCGGTGCAGGCGCCCAGGGACGATAGCAGCAACTGGAAGGGCCCCGGGCCCTGGTTGCCGCCGCCCAGCTCGGCGGGTTCGTCGGCCAGCCACTGGTGCAGGCCGTCGGACAGGCTGACCTGGTAGGGAATGCCGGCGTGGCTGGCGGTGACGGTGGCGTCGCTCATGGCAGGGCTCCTTGGCCTGGAAGGGGAGGCCTGGGAGTCTAACCGCCTAGCGTCTCGGCGCGCAGTGCGCTGAAAGTCGACTCTACTTCGGCATGGGAACGACCGCGGCTTGCCTGCAACGAGGCGCGTGCCGCATCAACCTTTCGCCGCAGGTAGTCGTCGTATTCGTCGAGCCGTGTCTGTTCAACTGCGGGGGCAGCGACGGCGATCAATTCCTTCTTCGTCTTTGCGTTCATCGCTCATTTCCAGGTAGGCCAGGAAAACTTCGCATTCTATCTGTACGGTGACGAGCAGTACCGTCAGACCCCGCGCATCTGCTGCAACCTGATATGCCGCCGCGCACTGCGCGCCAGGCGGATGCCGAGCAGGATCGCCGCGCAGGTCAGGCCGACGATCAGGCCTTCCCACAGCCCGCGCGGGCCGGTGGGCTGTTGCAGCCAGTCGGCGAGGCCGAGGCTGTAGCCCACCGGCAGGCCGATGCCCCAGTAGGCGAACAGGGTGATGAGCATGACCGCGCGGGTGTCCTGGTAGCCGCGCAGGGCGCCGGCGGCGGTGACCTGCAGACCGTCGGAGAACTGGAACAGCGCCGAGTACACCAGCAGCGCGGCGGCCAGCGTCAGCACCTCGGGGTCGCGGGTGTAGAGCGCGGCGATGTGTTCGCGGAACACCAGCATGGCGCTGGCCGAGATGGCCGCCCAGGCCAGCGCCGTGGCCATCCCGGTGCCGGCGGAGAAGCGCGCGTCGCGCGGGCGGCTGGCGCCCAGGGCCTGGCCGACGCGCACGGTCACCGCCATGGCCAGGGCGTAGGGGATCATGAAGGCCAGGGCGCTGATGTTCAGGGCGATCTGGTGCCCGGCCACGACCTTCTCGCCCAGCTCGCCGATCAGCAGGGCGATCACCGAGAAGATGCTCGACTCGGCGAAGATGGCGATGCCGATGGGCAGGCCGACGCTGACCAGGCCGCCGATCACCTTGCGGTCGGGCCGTTCCCAGCGCACGAACAGGGCGCTGGGCCGGTACACCCGGGCGCTTTTCACCCACACCAGCATGCCCAGCAGCATGAACCACATCACCGTGCCGGTGGCCCAGCCGCAGCCGGCGCCGCCCAGGGCCGGGACGCCCAGGTGGCCGTAGATCAGCACGTAGTTGAGGGGGATGTTCAGCAGCAATCCGCAGATGCCCAGCACCATGCTCGGCCGGGTGCGCCCCAGGCCATCGCTGAAGCAGCGCAGCACGTGGTACAGGGCCACCGCCGGCAGGCCGCAGGCGATGCCGCGCAGGTAGAAGCGGCTGGGTTCGATCAGCGCTTCCTCGACCTTCATCGCCCGCAGGATGGGCTCGGAAAGGAACCACAGCGCGGCCGCCGCCAGCGGCCCCACCAGCAGCGCCAGCCACAGCGCCTGGCGCACCAGCGGGCCGGTGCCGGGCTGGTCGCCGGCGCCGAAGCGCTGGGCGACCTTGGCGGTGGTGGCCAGCAGCGTGCCGGTCATCAGCAGGAACACCGGGATCCAGATGGAGTTGCCCAGGGCCACCGCGGCCAGGTCGCGGGGGCCGACGCGGCCGGCCATGACGGCGTCGACGAAGCCCATGGCGGTGGTGGCCAGCTGGGCGATCATGATGGGCGCGGCGAGGGTGAGCAGCTCCCTGAGTTCGGTGGCGATGCGCCGTCCGCGCGAGACGGGCTGGGCAATGGCAGTCACGGCTGTCCTTGGCTGAGCTTACGTGGGGAAGCCGGCCAGTCTATCGCCTGACGGTAGGGTCAGGAAAGCGCCGCGCACGCGGGCCGCGACCCCCGGCCGTGGCGCTGGTAAAGTGGCAGGAATCATCCGTAGGAGCTTTCCCCAATAGGAGCTTTCCCCATGCGCATCCTTGCCGACGAGAACATTCCCCTGGCCGAGGCCTTCTTCGGCGCCCAGGGCGAGATCCGCCGCGTCCCCGGGCGCGCCATCGACCGCGCCACCCTGGGCGACGCCGAGGTGCTGCTGGTGCGCTCGGTGACCCAGGTCGACCGCGAGCTGCTGGAAGGCAGCGCGGTGCGCTTCGTCGGCACTTGCACCATCGGCACCGACCACCTGGACCTGGGCTACTTCGCCGAGGCCGGCATCGCCTGGTCCAGCGCGCCGGGCTGCAACGCTCGCGGCGTGGTGGACTGGGTGCTGGGCAGCCTGCTGGCGCTGGCCGAGGCCCACGGCGCGGACCTGGGCAAGCGCCGCTACGGCGTGGTCGGCGCCGGCCAGGTCGGCGGGCGCCTGGTGGACGTGCTGCGCGGCCTGGGCTGGGACGTGCGGGTGTGCGACCCGCCGCGGCAGGCCGCCGAGGGCGGAGACTTCGTCAGCCTGGAAGAGATCGTCCACGAATGCGACGTGATCAGCCTGCACACGCCGCTGACCAGCATGGGCGCGCACATGACGCGCCACCTGATCGACGCCGAGCGCCTGGCCCACCTGCGCCCCGGCGCCTGGCTGCTCAACGCCAGCCGCGGCGCGGTGGTGGACAACCTGGCGCTGCGCCAGCGCCTGGAGAGCGGCGCCGACCTGGACGTGGCGCTGGACGTATGGGAAGGCGAGCCCCAGGCCGACCCCGAGCTGGCCCAGCTGTGCCGCATCGCCACCCCGCACATCGCCGGCTACAGCCTGGACGGCAAGCTGCGCGGCACGGCGCAGATCTACGAGGCCTTCTGCGCCTGGCGCGGCATCGAGCCCAGTGTGCAGCTGGACGACCTGCTGCCGGCGCAATGGCTGATGGAACTGAGCCTGGGCGAGGACTGCGCGCCGGACTGGGCGCTGGGCCTGCTGTGCCGCGCGGTGTACGACCCGCGCGGCGACGACGCGGCCTTCCGCCGTAGCCTGGTGGGCGGCGCCGAGGCGCGCCGCGAGGCCTTCGACGCGCTGCGCAAGCACTACCCGCCGCGCCGCGAGATCACCGGCCTGTGGGTGGACATCCAGGGTGAGGCGCCGGCGCTGGAGCGCCTGGTCCAGGCGCTGGGCGCCAACCGCGTCGGCGAGTAGACAGGGGAAAGGGCCCGCCAGGGCGGCGGGCCGGAGGGGTCAGCGCGCGCGCTTCTGCACGCAGCTGCCTTCCAGTTCGCGGCAGGCGCGCTGGATCATGTCTTCGGTGATGGGTATCTCGCGGCCCTGGGCGTCGATGATCGAGCCGCCCACCGGCTGGTCCGGGGCGGGACGCGGGGGTTCGCGACGCGGGGCGTTGTCATGGGTGGGGTGCGAGCTCATGGCCAAACTCCTCATCGAAAGCTGCTGCAGTCTAGGCAGAATCACATGAAGTCCCGGTGACAGCGCGCGCCGGGCGAAACGACCGCCATGGCCGCGGGCGCGAGCCGGGCGGCGGGGCGGTGAATGCTTGTTATGAGCCGGTCCCTCCCGGACCTGGTATCCGTGGGAAAGTCCTTTGAGGTTGAGTATGGACGGATTTCACCTGGGCCTGATCGTCAATCCGCTGGCCGGTATCGGCGGCACTGCCGCGCTCAAGGGCAGCGACGGCGTCGCTGAGCAGGCCCTGGCGCTGGGGGCCGCGCCGCGCGCGGCCGAGCGCACCCAGCAGGCGCTGGAGGTGCTGCTGCCGCTGCGCGAGCGCCTGCGCTTCCTCTCCTTCCCGGGGCCGATGGGCGGCGACCTGCTGGCCGAGATGGGCTTCCACTTCGAGGTGATCGGCGAACTGGCAGGCGAGCGCACCAGCGCCGAGGACACCCGCCGCGCCGTGACCCTGCTGCAGGACGCCGGGGTGGCGCTGATCCTCTTCGCCGGCGGCGACGGCACCGCCCGCGACGTCGCCGCAGTGGCGCGCGAGGGCCAGCCGGTGCTGGGCATCCCGGCCGGGGTGAAAATCCATTCCGGGGTCTATGCGGTCAGCCCGCGGGCGGCCGGCGAGCTGGCCCGGCGCCTGGTGGAGGGCGGCCTGGTGCGACTGGCCCAGGGCGAGGTGCGCGACCTAGACGAGGCAGCGCTGCGCGAGGGCCGGGTGGCGGCGCGCTGGTACGCCGAGCTGACGGTGCCGGAGGAAGGCCGCTTCATGCAGCACGTCAAGCAGGCCGGGGTGGAGACCGAGGAGCTGGTGCTGGCCGACATCGCCGACTGGCTGCGCGACACCTGGGAAGACGGCGTGCGCTACGTCTTCGGCCCCGGCTCGACGCTGCACGGCCTGGCCCGCGAACTGGGCCTGGAGACCACGCTGCTGGGCGTGGACGTGATCGAGAACGGCGAGGTGATCGCCCGCGACGTCACCGAGCAGCAGCTGTTCGAACTGGTGGACGACTACCCCAGCTGGCTGCTGGTGACGGTGATCGGCGGCCAGGGCCACGTGATCGGCCGCGGCAACCAGCAGATCAGCCCGCGGGTGCTGCGCGCCATCGGCCTGGAGCGCCTGCGGGTGGTGGCCACCAAGCGCAAGCTCGGCACCCTGGAAGGCCGGCCGCTGCTGGTGGACAGCGGCGACCCGCAGCTGGACGCGAGTTTCCCCGACGCGCTGCGGGTCTGGGCCGGCTACAAGGAAGAACTGCTCTACCCGCTGGCCGAGGCGCTGTAGCCGTCCAGGCCGAGGAAGCGGGCGAGCGGGGCGATGCGCGACAGCAGGCAGCGCTCCAGCAGCCAGACCAGCAGCAGCGAGGCGCCCAGCAGCGGCAGGTACAGCCCCAGCAGCACCAGCACGGCGAGGGCCAGCGCCGGGGAGCGCGCACCCGCCATGGCCGCCGGCGCGCCCAGCACGCCTTGCGGGCGGCGCCGCCACCACAGCACCAGGG
>NZ_JWMC01000081.1:0-19079 GCF_000812405.1 Pseudomonas sp. PI1 | reverse complement strand
GGTCCTTTGACCGAAAAGCCTGTCCGCGGCTTTGTATCCCCCGCGACTTTTCTTACAGTGGCGGTAAACCCGCCGCGATCGCGTCGGTCGAATCCAGGAATCCCTGCCAAGGAGCGCTCCATGCCCAATACCCCCGACACCCACAGCAAGGTCATCGGCTACCTGCTGTGGATCTTCGGCTTCACCGGTTCGCACCGCTTCTACTATGGCAAGCCGGTCAGCGGGACCATCTGGTTCTTCACCCTCGGGCTGTTCTTCATCGGCTGGATCATCGACCTGTTCCTGATCCCCTCGATGGACGACGAGGCCGACCTGCGCTACCGCAGCGGCGCCCTGGACTACAACGTGGCCTGGATACTGCTGACCTTCCTCGGTGTGTTCGGCGTGCACCGCATGTACATGGGCAAGTGGCTGACCGGCATCCTCTACCTGTGCACTGGCGGCCTGTTCTTCCTCGGCGTGCTCTACGACTTCTGGACGCTCAACGCCCAGGTCTCCGAGCGCAACGGCCCGCAGCGGCTGTAAGCGTTCCTTGCCGGAAAGCCCGCCCACCGGCGGGCTTTTTCGTCAGCCGGCATGGCGATGGGCGCGCCGCCGGCCTATGGTCAGGAAGACCATAAAGGCGCGCCGCCGGGCGATCCCCGCGGCGCCGACAAGGAGTGGATGCCATGAGCAACGAACTTCGTCCTGCCGTACTCGACCTGATCGGCAACACGCCGCTGGTGCAGGTCAGCCGCTTCGATACCGGCCCCTGCACGCTGTTCCTCAAGCTGGAATCGCAGAACCCCGGCGGCTCGATCAAGGACCGCATCGGCGTGGCCATGATCGAGACCGCCGAGCGCGACGGTCGCCTGCAGCCCGGCGGGACCATAGTCGAGGCCACCGCCGGCAACACCGGCCTGGGCCTGGCCCTGGTGGGCCGCGCCAAGGGCTACCGGGTGGTGCTGGTGGTGCCGGACAAGATGTCCAGCGAGAAGGTCCTGCACCTCAAGGCCATGGGCGCCGAGGTGCACATCACCCGCTCCGACGTCGGCAAGGGCCACCCGGAGTACTACCAGGACGTGGCCGCGCGCCTGGCCGCGGAAATCCCCGGGGCCTTCTTCGCCGACCAGTTCAACAATCCGGCCAACCCCCTGGCCCACGAAACCAGCACCGCCCCGGAAATCTGGCAGCAGACCGGCCATGACCTGGACGCCATCGTCGTCGGCGTCGGCTCCGCCGGCACCCTCACCGGGCTGACGCGCTTCTTCCGCCAGGTGCAGCCGAACCTGGAAATGGTCCTGGCCGACCCGGTGGGCTCGGTGATGGCCGGCTACGTGCGCGACGGCACCCTCGGCGAGGTCGGTTCCTGGGCGGTGGAAGGCATAGGCGAGGACTTCATTCCCTCCATCGCCGACCTCTCCAGCGTGCGCCACGCCTATTCCATCAGCGACGAGGAAAGCTTCGCCCACGCCCGCGAGCTGCTGCGCGCCGAGGGCATTCCCGGCGGCTCCTCCACCGGCACCCTGCTGGCCGCCGCCCTGCGCTACTGCCGCGAGCAGACGCAGCCCAAGCGCGTGCTCAGCTTCGTCTGCGACACCGGCACGCGTTACCTGTCCAAGGTCTACAACGACCAGTGGATGACTGACCAGGGCCTGCTGCAGCGCAAGCGCTACGGCGACCTGCGCGACATCATCGCGCGGCGCTTCGAGGAGGGTCGGGTGATCAGCGTGGGGCCGGACGACACCCTGCTCACCGCCTTCCAGCGCATGCGCCTGGCCGATGTCTCGCAGCTGCCGGTGCTGGCCAACGGCAGGCTGGTCGGGGTCATCGACGAATCCGACATCCTGCTGGGCGTGCATGCCGACGCCAGCCACTTCCGCCAGCCGGTGGCCAGCGCCATGACCACCCGCCTGGAAACCCTGGCCCCGGACGCCAGCCTGGCCGAACTGCAGGCCGAGCTGGACCGTGGCCTGGTCGCCATCATCGCCGACTCCTCGGGCTTCCATGGCCTGATCACCCGTTTCGACTTGCTCAACCACCTCCGGAGAACGCTCCCATGAGCCAGGATTCCAAGGCCCCGCGCGGTTTCGCCACGCGGGTCATCCACGCCGGCCAGGCGCCCGACCCTTCCACCGGCGCGCTGATGCCGCCGATCTACGCCAACTCCACCTACCTGCAGGACAGCCCTGGGGTGCACAAGGGCCTGGACTACGGGCGCTCGCACAACCCCACGCGCTGGGCCCTGGAGCGCTGCGTGGCGGACCTGGAGGGCGGCAGCAAGGCGTTCGCCTTCGCCTCCGGGCTGGCGGCCATCTCGGCGACCCTGGAATTGCTCGATGCCGGCTCGCACATCGTGTCCGGCAACGACATCTACGGTGGCACCTTCCGCCTGTTCGAGCGCGTGCGCCGGCGCAGCGCCGGGCACGAATTCAGCTTCGTCGACCTCACCGACATCGGCGCCATCGAAGCCGCGCTGCGCCCGGAAACACGCATGGTGTGGATCGAGACGCCGAGCAACCCGCTGCTGCGCCTGGCCGACCTGGAGGCCATCGCCCGCCTGTGCCGCAGCCGCGGCATCCTCTGCGTAGCCGACAACACCTTCGCCAGCCCGCGTATCCAGCGCCCGCTGGAGCTGGGCTTCGACGTGGTGGTGCATTCGACCACCAAGTACCTGAACGGCCACTCCGACGTCATCGGCGGCATCGCCGTGGTCGGCGACAACCCGGAACTGGCTGAGCGCCTGGGCTTCCTGCAGAACGCCGTGGGCGCCATCGCCGGCCCCTTCGACGCCTTCCTCACCCTGCGTGGGGTGAAGACCCTGGCACTGCGCATGGAGCGGCACTGCGCCAACGCCCTGGAACTGGCCCAGTGGCTGGAACGCCAGCCGCAGGTGGCGCGGGTGCACTACCCGGGCCTGCCCTCGCACCCGCAGCACGAGCTGGCCAAGCGGCAGATGAACGGCTTCGGCGGGATGATCTCGATGGACCTGGCCACTGACCTGGCCGGCTCGAAACGCTTCCTGGAGAACGTGCGCATCTTCGCCCTGGCCGAGAGCCTGGGTGGGGTGGAGAGTCTGATCGAGCATCCGGCGATCATGACCCATGCCACCATTCCGCCGGCTACCCGGGCTGAGCTGGGGATAGGCGATGCGCTGGTGCGGTTGTCGGTGGGGGTGGAGGATGTCGAGGATCTGCGTGCGGATTTGGCGCAGGCGTTGGCGACTATCTAGGGGCGGGGGCTTTTTTGTAGGAGCGAGCTTGCTCGCGAACGGTGCTTTCCGGCCATGCTGTGCATGAGGTCACCTCCGTCCCCTCTCCCCAGCCCTCTCCCTGAAGGGAGAGGGGGCTTGTTCGTGCCGAGAGAAGGCCTGGTTTCAGCCGGCAGTCTCTGTGCTAGCCGGCTGACGCCAGCACATCCAACTCTGCCCAACGGTCCCCTCTCCCTTCAGGGAGAGGGTTAGGGAGAGGGCGCTCTAAAGCTCAACGCCAAAAATCGCCTGCAAGCCCCCTTCGCGAGCAAGCTCGCTCCTACAGGAAAAGAAGAAGCCCGCCGGATGGCGGGCTTCTTCTTCATGCCTGGGCAACTCAGATGGCATGCACGATATGCCCATCCACCAGCGTACAGCGCACCGCGCCCGGCAGGCAGTGGCCCATGAACGGGCTGTTCTGTCCGCGGGAGTACCAGGTCTCGCCGGCCAGGGTCTGGCCCTCGGCCTCGAACAGCACCAGGTCTGCCGCCTCGCCCACCGCTATGCGGCCGGCCGGCAGGCGCAGCGCGGCGGCCGGGCCGGTGGTCAGGCGCGCCAGCAGGGTCGGCAGGTCGAGCAGGCCGTCCTGCACCAGGGTCATGGCCAGCGGCAGCAGCAGTTCGACGCTGCTGATGCCCGGCTCGGTGTCGGCGAAGGGGGCGTTCTTGGCGTCCGCCTCGTGGGGCTGGTGGTGGCTGGCGATGGCTTGTATCACGCCGCTCTTCACCGCCTCGCGCAGGGCGTCGCGGTCCTTGCGCGAGCGCAGCGGCGGTTGCACGTGGTAGAGGCTGGAGAAGTCGGCCAGGGCCTCGTCGGTGAGGATCAGCTGGTACAGCGCCACGTCGGCGGTCACCGGCAGGCCGCGGGCCTGGGCCTGGGCGATCATCTCCACGCCGCGGGCGCTGGTCAGCTGGCTGAAGTGCGCGCGCACGCCGCTCTGCTCCACCAGCAGCAGGTTGCGGGCCAGGGCTACGGTCTCGGCGCTCTCGGGGATGCCGGCCAGGCCGCGGAAGCTGGCGGTGGGGCCGTCGTGGGCCAGGCCGCCCTGGGCCAGTTCGGCATCCTGGGAGGTGAAGATCACCGTCAGGTCGAAGGTCGCCGCGTACTCCAGCGAGCGCAGCAGCACGCGGTTGCTGGCCAGCGGCGCCAGGCCGTTGCTGAAGGCCACGCAGCCGGCGTCGCGCAGGGCGGCCAGCTCGGACAGCTGCTCGCCGGCCAGGCCGCGGGTCAGCGCGCCTATGGGGAAGACCTTGGCGTTGCCGGCCTCGCGGGCGCGGTCGAGGATCAGTTCGGCCACCGCCGGGGTGTCCAGCACCGGCTTGGTCTGCGGCGGGCAGCACAGGCTGGTGACGCCGCCGGCGCTGGCGGCGCGGGTTTCGCTCTCGATGTTGCCCTTGCGGCTATAGCCCGGCTCGCGCAGGGCCACGTTCAGGTCCACCAGGCCGGGCGCGGCGATCAGGCCGGCGGCGTCCAGCTCCTGGGCGGCGTGGAAATCGGCCGGGGCCTGGCCCAGGGCGATGATCCTGCCGGCTTCTATATGGACGTCGCAGACCTGGTCCAGGCCGCTGGCTGGGTCGATGACGCGGGCGCCGTGAATGCTGACGGTCATTGCGCGTCCTCCTGTTCCAGCTGGCGTTGGGCGTTCTGCCCGCTCATGGCCATGGACAGCACGGCCATGCGGATGGCGATCCCGTAGGTCACCTGGTTGAGGATCACCGACTGCTCGCCGTCGGCTACCGCGGATTCGATCTCCACGCCGCGGTTGATCGGCCCCGGGTGCATGACGATGGCATCGGGCTTGGCCAGCTTCAGGCGCTTCTGGGTCAGGCCGTAGAGCTTGAAGAACTCGCCTTCGCTGGGCAGCAGGCCGCCCTGCATGCGCTCGCGCTGCAGGCGCAGCATGATGACCACGTCGACGTCCTTGAGGCCTTCGTTGGCGTCGGTGAACACCTTCACCCCGTAGACCTCCTCCAGGCCGATCGGCAGCAGGGTGCGCGGGGCGATGACGCGGATGTCCGGGCAGCCGAGGGTCTTCAGCGCCAGCATGTTCGAGCGCGCCACCCGCGAGTGCAGGACGTCGCCGACGATGGCCACCGAGAGGTTCTCGAAGCTGCCCTTGTGGCGGCGGATGGTGAGCATGTCGAGCATGCCCTGGGTCGGGTGGCCGTGGCGGCCGTCGCCGCCGTTGATCACCGCCACCCTGGGGCTGACGTGTTCGGCGATGAAGTGCGCCGCGCCCGAGTCGCTGTGGCGCACGACGAACATGTCGGCGGCCATGGCCTCGAGGTTGCGCAGGGTGTCGGTGAGGGTCTCGCCCTTGCTGGTCGAGGAGGTCGACACGTTCAGCGTGATGACGTCGGCGGACAGGCGCTGGGCGGCCAGTTCGAAGGTGGTGCGGGTGCGCGTGGAGTTCTCGAAAAACACGTTGCACACGGTCTTGCCGCGCAGCAGCGGGACCTTCTTCACCGCGCGCGCGCCGACTTCGAGGAAGGAGTCGGCGGTGTCGAGGATTTCGGTCAGCAGCTCGCGGGGCAGGCCGTCGAGCGAGAGGAAGTGGCGCAGCTGGCCCTGGTCGTTGAGCTGCAGCGGGCGCTTGGCGTCTGTCGGCATGGGGCAGGCCCTGAATGGTGGAAAGGGTGGCGCGCGCGTTCAGAGCGCGCTGATGAGAGTGCGCTCGAGGACGAGTGGTGCGGGACCGCGCAATTTTACCCTTTCATTGGGGGCCAGCGACAGGGTCTGGCCGACCACGTCGGGGCGGATCGGCAGCTCGCGGGCGTTCAGGTCCAGCAGGCAGACCAGGGTCACGCTGGCCGGGCGGCCGTAGTCGAACAGCTCGTTGAGCGCGGCGCGGATGGTGCGGCCGCTCATCAGCACGTCGTCGACCAGGACCAGGTGCTGGCCGTCGATCTCGAACGGCAGTTCCGACGGACGGACCTGCGGGTGCAGGCCGCTGCGGGTGAAGTCGTCGCGGTAGAAGGAGACGTCGAGGATGCCGAGGATCTCCTCGCTGTGCAGTTCCTTGAGCAGGGCCTGGGCGACCCAGATGCCGCCGGTGTGGATGCCGACGAAGCGCGGCGTGTCTATGCCGCGCTCGGCGAGGTGGTTGCGCAGGTCGGTGGCCATGCGCGGCAGGAGTTCGGCGGGACTGGGCAGGTTCATGACATCTCCTGGATGACTCGTGGCGGTCCAGGCTGGGCCGCCGTGGATTCCTCGGGCGCCCGTGTGCGGCGGGTACCCGCTCAAGATTAGCGCGTGTGCCGCGGCCGGCACTGCCGCAGGTCAAGCGCCGCCGTGGGCCTCCAGCCAGCCCTCGAGCAGCAGGGCCGCGGCCAGGGCGTCCACCGGGCGTTCGCGGTAGCCGTCGCGCTGGCCCTGGGCCAGGCGCTCGCCCTTGGCGGCGTAGGTGGTCAGGCGCTCGTCGTGGGTGTGCACCGGCAGGTTGTAGCGGCCGTGCAGGCGGCGGGCGAACTTCTCGGCGCGCTCGCTCATCTCGCTGGGCGTGCCGTCCATGTTCAGCGGCAGGCCGACGACGATGGCGTCCGGCTGCCATTCCTTGATCAGCGCCTCGACGCGGTTCCAGTCCGGCACGCCGTTCTGCGCCTTGAGCACGCAGAGTTCGCGGGCCTGGCCGGTGACCGCCTGGCCGACGGCGACGCCGATCTGCTTGGTGCCGTAGTCGAAGCCCAGCAGCAGGCGCGGCGCGCCCATCAGGCGTGCCCGGCCTGGGCGGTGAGCAGGCTGAGGTTGATCCCCAGGCGCTGTGCGGCGGCGGCCAGGCGCTGCTCGGCGGGCACGTCGAAGAGCACTTCCAGGTCCGCCGGGCAGGTCAGCCAGGCGTTGTCGGCCAGCTCGGCCTCCAGCTGGCCGGCTTCCCAGCCAGCGTAGCCGAGGGCGATGACGCTCTGCGCGGGGCCGCTGCCGTCGGCGATGGAGAAGAGCACGTCCTGGGAAGTGGAAAGGTTCAGCTCGCCCAGCTCCAGGGTGGCCTGGAACAGTTGCCCGGCCGGGTGCAGGACGAAGCCGCGGTCGGTCTGCACCGGGCCGCCGCTGTAGACGGTGATGCCCTGGCAACGCGCCGGCGGCAGGGGCTCGGGGCGCAGTTGCTCGAGCACGTCGCTGAGGTTCAGGCCGCTGGGGCGGTTGATCACCAGGCCCATGGCGCCCTGCTCGTTGTGCTCGACCAGGTAGGTCAGGGTCTGGGCGAAATTGGGATCGGCCATGTGCGGCATGGCGATCAGGAAATGGTGCTTGAGGTAGGTGGGCGCTGTATTCATGGCGCTAGTTTCAGGCTTGGGCGCGCGGCCTGCAAGCCGCCCGGAGGGGGCTATCGACTCGACAGGCGGTCGCCGCGCTCGAAGCGCCAGGTGCGGATGATTTCCAGGCGGTCGATGTCCGCCAGGTCGCCGCTGAACGGGGCGAAGGGCGCGGCCAGGCGGACGATGCGCTGGGCGGCCTGGTCGAGCAGCGGCTGCCCGGAGGACTCCAGCACCTGCACCTCATACAGCGAGCCGTCGCGGTTGATCGACACCAGCAGCCGCAGGCTGCCGTAGATGCGCTGGCGGCGGGCCTCGTCGGGGTAGTTGAGATTGCCGATGCGCTCGATCTTCTTGCGCCACTCCTCCTTGTACCAGGCGCCCTTGTCGCGCATGGTCGAGGCGGCGGTCAGGCGGTGGATGCGCGGGCGCTTGGCGTAGGCCTGGCGCTCCTTGGCAAGGTCCGCCTCGAGGCTGGAGATTTCCGCCGACAGCTGGCTGGAGTCGAACTGCGGCGCCGGCTGGGCGACCTGCTCGGCCTTGGGCTTCTGCGGCTTGGCCTGGACCTTCTGCGGCTTCGGCGCCCTGGTGGCCACGGCGGTCTTGGGCGATTCCGCCTCCTTGGCCTGCTTCGGCGTCGGCGGCGGGGCGACCTTCTTCGCCTCGCTGTCCTGGAACGGCGCCTGCTCGGTGGTCTTGGGGATGGCCTTGTGCTCGAGGGTGCCGCTGCCTTCCTGGTTCATCTGCGCCAGGTAGTCGGCCTTCTCCGGCTTCTTCTCGCTCTTGAAGGTGGCCAGGGTGATTTCCAGCGTCTTGCTCAGCTGGCTCGGGTGGGGCATGGAGAAGCCCACGCCGAGGATCAGCGCCACATGCAGCACCGCCGCCACGAACAGGGTGAAGCCCAGGCGGTCCGCCGGGCGGACGCCGGAGGACGGGAAGGCTTGGGGGGAGGTTGCAGCGTTCATTGCATATAGGGTTGGCCGGGGTGGGCGAAGTCTGCTTTCCCCGGCCGCCGCCTGCAAGCGGCAAGCGTCAAGTTGTCGGCTGCGTCAAACTTGCGCCGCCGCCGCGCGGGCCTTGAGCTTGCCCTCGATGGCGTCCATCAGGCGCTCGCCGATGCGGGTGTCGTAGGCCTTATCGATCTCGCGGATGCAGGTCGGGCTGGTGACGTTGATCTCGGTGAGGTAGTCGCCGATCACGTCCAGGCCGACGAACAGCAGGCCGCGCTCGCGCAGTTGCGGGCCGACCTGCTGGGCGATCCAGCGGTCGCGCTCGGTCAGCGGCTGGGCCACGCCGCGGCCGCCGGCGGCGAGGTTGCCGCGCGTCTCGCCCTGGGCCGGGATGCGCGCCAGGCAGTATTCCACCGGCTCGCCGTCGATCATCAGGATACGCTTGTCGCCATCCTTGATCTCCGGGATGTAGCGCTGCGCCATGATCTGCTGGTGGCCGTGCAGGGTCAGGGTCTCGAGGATCACCGAGAGGTTCGGGTCGCCTTCGCGGTGGCGGAAGATCATGGTGCCGCCCATGCCTTCGAGGGGTTTGAGAATGATGTCACGATGTTCGGCGGCGAACTCGCGCAGAATGTCGGCGCGCCGTGTGACCAGTGTCGGCGGCGTGCACTGCGGGAACAGCGTGGCGAAGAACTTCTCGTTGCAGTCGCGCAGGCTCTGCGGGCGGTTCACCACCAGGGTGCCGGCGCGCTCGGCCTGTTCCAGCAGGTAGGTGGAGTAGATGTACTCGTTGTTGAAGGGCGGGTCCTTGCGCATCAGGATCACGTCCAGCTCGGCGAGCGGCAGGTCGATCTCCTGGTCCAGCTCGTACCAGCGCTCGGCGTCGTCGAAGACCTTCAGGGGGCGGATCTTGGCCCGTGCGGCGTTCGCTTTCTGGTAAAGATCCTGTTGTTCCATGTAGAACAGCGTCCAGCCACGGGCCTGGGCCGCCAGCAGCATCGCCAGGGAGCTGTCCTTCTTGAAGTTGATGCTCGCGATGGGGTCCATCACGATGCCCAGGCGTACGCTCATGGGGAGTCCTCCGAAAGGGGGTGGTGCGGCGACGAACCGCGCCGAAAAGGGCGGAAAAGGATGCTCAGGGTGGCGCCGGATATGTGCCCGGTCAAGGAAAAAGCCAGCGCATCCGGGGTGTTATGGATGGATGCGGGAGAGTGTGCTAAAAGACTCCGACGATTGGGTCGCAGCCCGAACGGTGGCAGGGCGTCAGCGCACTGAATATAAGACAGTAACGATTCACCGAGATGGTAAAAGGGCGAACATGGAACAGCATTCCGATGGTTTGAAGGTGATGGTCATCGACGATTCCAAGACGATCCGTCGTACCGCCGAAACCCTGCTCAAGAAAGTCGGCTGCGATGTCATCACGGCCATCGATGGCTTCGACGCGCTGGCGAAGATCGCCGACACCCATCCGAACATCATCTTCGTCGACATCATGATGCCTCGGCTCGACGGCTATCAGACCTGCGCCCTGATCAAGAACAACAGCGCCTTCAAATCCACCCCGGTGATCATGCTGTCCTCCAAGGACGGCCTGTTCGACAAGGCCAAGGGTCGTATCGTCGGCTCCGACCAGTACCTCACCAAGCCCTTCAGCAAGGAAGAGCTGCTCGGCGCCATCAAGACCCACGTGCCCGACTTCACCCCGGTGGAGCAAGCTTCCTGATGTCCGGCCCTGCGTGCCGGTGATGCCTTTTCCTGGGGGACCCCATGGCTCGAATCCTCATTGTTGATGACTCTCCGACCGAGATGTACAAGCTGACCGCGATGCTGGAGAAGCACTCGCACCAGGTGCTCAAGGCGGAGAACGGCGCCGACGGCGTCGCCCTGGCCCGGCAGGAGAAGCCGGACGTGGTCCTGATGGACATCGTCATGCCCGGGCTGAACGGCTTCCAGGCCACCCGGCAGCTGTCCAAGGACCCGGAGACCAGCGCCATCCCGGTCATCATCGTCACCACCAAGGACCAGGAGACCGACAAGGTCTGGGGCAAGCGCCAGGGCGCTCGCGACTACCTGACCAAGCCGGTCGACGAAGAAACGCTGCTCAAGACCATCAATGCGGTACTCGCCGGCTGACGCCGGGCGGGGCCCGAATAACTATTAGAAAAGGCCAGGGCCGGCATGTCTGAAGTCCAGAGTCCCTTCCAGCTTCTCGTCGAGATCGACCAGCGCTGCCGTCGCCTGGCTGCCGGCCTGCCGGCGCAGCGCGAGGTCGTGCAGAGCTGGAACGGCATCGGCTTCCGCATGGCCGGCCGCCTGTTCGTGGCGCCCATGGGGGAGGTCGGCGAAGTGCTCCACGAGCCGCGCTACACCCTGTTGCCCGGCGTGCGCGAGTGGGTCCGGGGCGTGGCCAACGTCCGCGGTCGGCTGCTGCCGATCATGGACCTGTGCGGATTTCTCGGCGCGGAGCTGTCGCCGTTGCGCAAGCAGCGCCGCGTGCTGGTGGTGGAACACGGGGAGGTGTTCGCCGGGCTCATCGTCGATGAGGTCCTGGGCATGCAGCACTTCCCGGTGGACGCCTTCAGCGAGCAGTTGCCACCCCTGGAGGCGGCGCTGCAACCCTTTGTTCATGGCGTATTCCATCGAGAGCAGCCCTGGCTGGTATTCAGCCCGCATGCCCTGGCGCAGCACCCGGGCTTCCTCGACGTCGCCAGCTAGTTGAAAACGGTTGGGTCGGGAACTTCCGGCCCGTGTCGTGACATGGAAACCGAAATCGTGGTGGGTCCAGGCGGGGGCCGTATATGAAGAAAATCAAGACAGGCAATCTCTTTGCGGGGACGCGCAGCAGTTCACTGATCGCGGGGCTGTTCATCGTCCTGATCGTCTCGATCGTGCTGTTGTTCGCCAACTTCGCCTACCTCAACACCCAGTCGAACCACGACAAGCAGTACATCGGCCACGCCGGCGAACTGCGCGTGCTGTCGCAGCGGATCGCCAAGAACGCCACGGAAGCCGCGGCGGGCAAGAGCGAGGCGTTCAAATCGCTGAAGGAGGCCCGCAACGACTTCGAGAAGCGCTGGAACGTGCTGCTCAAGGGTGACGAGAGCACCGGCCTGCCGCCGAGCCCTACCGCCGTCCAGGCGCAGATGGCCGACGTGCAGAAGGACTGGGACCTGCTGCGCAAGAACACCGACTCCATCCTCGCCAGCGAACAGACCGTGCTCTCGCTGCACCAGGTGGCCGCGACCCTCGCCGAGACCATCCCGCAGCTGCAGGTGACCTACGAGGAAGTGGTGGACATCCTCCTGGAAAGCGGCGCGCCGGCCGACCAGGTCGCCGTGGCCCAGCGCCAGTCACTGCTCGCCGAACGTATCCTCGGCTCGGTGAACAAGGTGCTCGCCGGCGACGAGAACTCGGTGCAGGCCGCCGACAGCTTCGGCCGCGACGCCAGCCTGTTCGGCCGGGTGCTCAAGGGCATGAAGGAAGGCAACGCGGCGATGAGCATCTCCAAGGTGACCAACGCCGAGGCGGTGGACCGCCTCAACGAGGTTTCCGAGCTGTTCGAGTTCGTTTCCGGCTCGGTGGACGAGATCCTCGAGACCTCGCCGGAACTGTTCCAGGTCCGCGAATCCGCCAACACCATCTTCAGCAGCTCGCAGACCCTGCTGGACAAGGCCTCCAAGCTGGCCGACGGCTTCGAGAACCTGGCCGGCGGCCGGCACCTGAACCAGGTGGCGAGCGTCGCCCTGGGCATCCTCGCCCTCGGCTCGATCATCCTCATCGGCCTGGTGATGGTGCGCGAGACCAACCGCCGCCTCGCCGAGACCGCCGAGAAGAACGAACGCAACCAGGCGGCGATCCTGCGGCTGCTCGACGAGATCGCCGACCTCGCCGACGGTGACCTGACCGTGGCCGCGACCGTGACCGAGGACTTCACCGGCGCCATCGCGGACTCCATCAACTACTCCATCGACCAGCTCCGCGAGCTGGTGGAAACCATCAACCTCACCGCCGTGCAGGTGGCCGCCGCCGCCCAGGAAACCCAGGCCACGGCGATGCACCTGGCCGAGGCCTCCGAGCACCAGGCCCAGGAAATCGCCGGCGCCTCCGCCGCGATCAACGAAATGGCCGTGTCCATCGACCAGGTATCGGCGAACGCCAGCGAGTCCTCCGCGGTGGCGGAACGTTCCGTGGCCATCGCCAACAAGGGCAACGAGGTGGTGCACAACACCATCACCGGCATGGACAACATCCGCGAACAGATCCAGGACACCTCCAAGCGGATCAAGCGCCTGGGCGAATCGTCCCAGGAGATCGGCGACATCGTCAGCCTGATCAACGACATCGCCGACCAGACCAACATCCTCGCCCTGAACGCCGCGATCCAGGCGTCCATGGCCGGTGACGCGGGCCGCGGCTTCGCCGTGGTGGCGGACGAGGTACAGCGCCTGGCGGAACGTTCCTCCGCCGCGACCAAGCAGATCGAGGCGCTGGTGAAGACCATTCAGACCGACACCAACGAAGCGGTGATCTCCATGGAGCAGACCACCTCCGAAGTGGTGCGCGGCGCCCGCCTGGCGCAGGACGCCGGTGTGGCCCTGGAAGAGATCGAGAAGGTATCCAAGACCCTGGCGGCGCTGATCCAGAACATCTCCAACGCCGCCCGTCAGCAGGCGTCGTCCGCCGGCCACATTTCCAACACCATGAACGTGATCCAGGAGATCACCTCGCAGACCTCCGCCGGTACCACCGCCACTGCGCGCAGCATCGGCAACCTGGCGAAGATGGCGAGCGAGATGCGCAACTCGGTATCCGGCTTCAAACTGCCGGACCTGGCAGAACGGGCCTGAGCGGAGGTGCGCGGGGCTGAAGGGCGCCGCGCACGACAGTCTTGAGCGAGAGGCGCGACATGCAGGCAACTGGCGTCTGGTCGTTGCAGCCGTTGGCCGACATGTCGGCGGCGGAGTTCCGCGACTGGCAGGCTCTGCTGGAAGAACGCACCGGCGTGGTGGTCAACGAACAGCGCCGGACCTTCCTGCAGACCAGCCTGGGCGCGCGTATGCGCGAGCTGGGCATCGGCGACTACGCCAGCTACTACCGCCAGGTCACCGACGGCCCGCGGGGCGCGGTGGAGTGGTCGAACCTGCTGGACCGCCTGACCGTCCAGGAAACCCGCTTCTTCCGCCACCTCGCGTCCTTCGAGCTGCTCGCCGGCTACGTCCGCGAGCGCCTGCCGGCGCTGGGGCGGCCGCTGGCGTTGTGGAGCGTGGGCTGTTCCAGCGGCGAGGAGCCGTACTCGCTGGCCATGGTGGTCGCCGAGGCGCTGCGCGAGCTGGAACTGCCGTCGCTGTACGGGGTGAGCGGCACCGATATAAGCCTCAGCGCCCTGGGCAAGGCCCGCGAGGCGCTGTACCCGGCGCGCAAGCTGGCGGATGTCGAGGACGAACTGCGGCAACGCTATTTCCGGGAAGAGGCCGACGGCCGCTACCGGGTTCGACCCGAGCTGGCCGAGCGGGTGTGCTGTACGCGATTGAACGTGCTGGACCTGGGGCAGGCGCCCATGTCCGGCCTGGACGTGATCTTCTGTCAGAACCTGTTGATCTACTTCCGCCGCTGGCGGCGCCGGGACATCCTCAACCGCCTGGCCGAGCGCCTGGCGCCGGGTGGGCTGCTGGTGATAGGCGTTGGCGAGGTTGCCGAATGGCAGCACCCGGACCTGGTGCCGGTGGCCGACGAGCGGGTTCTGGCCTTTACCCGGAAGGGATGACACAGACACATGAGTGGAGTGGCTATGGGTGATCGGCACGATTATGTCGCCCTGGAATGGGTGAAAGGCGAGATCGCCGAAACCCTCAAGCAGGCGCGGCAGGCCCTGGAGGCGTTCGTCGAGAACCCGCAGGACCCCACGCGCATGGGTTTCTGCCTGGCCCACGTCCACCAGGTGCGGGGCACCCTGCAGATGGTGGAGTTCTATGGCGCCGCCCTGCTCGCCGAGGAAATGGAGCAGCTCACCCAGGCGCTGATCGACCAGCGCGTGCCCAGCCAGGGCGAGGCCCTGGAAGTGCTGATGCAGGCCATCCTGCAACTGCCGGTGTACCTGGACCGCATCCAGAGCGCGCGCCGCGACCTGCCGATGGTGGTGCTGCCGCTGCTCAACGACCTGCGCGCCGCCCGCGGCGAGAAACTGCTCTCGGAAACCAGCCTGTTCGCCCCCGACCTGTCCGGCGGCAAGCCGCTGCTGCCTCACGACGCCCTGGCGCGCCTGCGCACCTCCGAGCTGCCGACGCTGCTGCGCAAGCTGCGGCAGATGCTGCAGGTGGCGCTGGTCGGGGTGATCCGCAACCAGGACCTGCCGACCAACCTGGGCTACATGGCGCGGGTCTTCGCCCGCCTCGAATCGCTGTGCAAGGAGGCCCCGCTGGGCCGCCTGTGGACCATCGCCTCGGCTATGGTCGAGGGCCTGGCCAACGGCAGCATCGCCAACGGCACCACGGTGCGCAACCTGCTGCGCCAGGTCGACCGCGAGTTCAAGCGCCTGGTCGAGGAGGGCGCCGACGGGATGAACCAGGCGGCGCCCGACGAACTGGTGAAGAACCTGCTGTTCTATGTGGCCAAGGCGTCCGACCAGTCGCCCAAGGTGCGCGAGGTCAAGGACGAGTACCGTCTCGACGAGGCGCTGCCCGGCGCCGCCGTGGTGGACGAGGAACGCGCCCGCCTGGCCGGCCCGGACCGCGACGCCATGCGCTCGGTGGTCGGCGCCCTGTGCGAGGAACTGGTGCGGGTCAAGGACAGCCTCGACCTCTTCGTGCGCAGCGACCGCTCCTCGGTGGCGGACCTCCAGGCCCTGGTGACGCCGCTCAAGCAGATCGCCGACACCCTGGCGGTGCTCGGCTTCGGCCAGCCGCGCCGGGTGATCCTCGACCAGCTCGAAGTGGTCGGCGCCCTGGCCGACGGTCGCCGTGAACCCAGCGACGCCACCCTGATGGACGTCGCCGGCGCGCTGCTCTACGTCGAGGCCACCCTGGCCGGCATGGCCGGGCCCAGCGAGGAACATGGCGACGAGGAGAGCCGCCTGCCGACCACCGACGTGGCGCAGATCCACCAGGTGGTGATCAAGGAGGCGCGCAACGGCCTGGAGCTGGCCAAGGACGCCATCATCGAGTTCATCGCCTCGCAGTGGAACCACGAGCACCTGGCGCGGGTGCCGGAACTGCTGACCCAGGTCCGCGGCGGCCTGGAAATGATCGATCAGGGGCGCGCGGCCCGGCTGCTGGAGGCCTGCAACCGCTACATCCAGGAACAACTGCTGGCGCGCCAGGCGGTGCCGGACTGGCACAGCCTGGACACCCTGGCCGACGCCATCACCGGCGTCGAGTACTACCTCGAACGCCTCTCCGAGGACCAGGGCAGCTCCGGCGAGCTGATCCTCGACGTCGCCGAGGAGAGCCTGGAACAGCTGGGCTATCCGCTCAAGCCGCGGCCTTCCATCCTCGACATGCCGACGCCCGACGCCCCGGCGGACGAGGCGCTGGCGGAAATCGACCTGCTGGCGACCAGCGCCGCCGCCGACGTGCTGGCGGAACAGGGCGCCGTCGACGAGCTGCAGGCGCCGGACGACATAGTGCCCGAGGCCGCCCAGGCCTTCGCCGCCGAGCCCGGCTGGGAACCGGCCAATGCCGGCGATCTCGCCCAGCCCGGCGACGAGCTGGCCTGGGACCTGCCGGCCACCGAGGAAGCGGCGCCGATCCGCGAGGACGTCGAGGCGCCGTTGCTGGTCTCCGACGACAACTGGACCCTGGCCGAGCCCGAGACGCCGGCGCTCGACGATGCCGGCGTCGACTTCAGCCTGGACGCGCCGTTGGAATCGCCCGCCGAGCCGGTGGAGCCGAGCTGGTCGCTGGACGAGAGCCTGTCCCTGGACAGCCTGGAGCCGCTGCCCGGCTCCGAAGTGGCGCCCGCAGCCCCGGGCCTGGCGGCCGCAGGCGATTCCTGGACCCTCGACGACCTGCCGGCCCTGGATGCCGCCGCGAGCCCCGCAGCCGCGGAAGGCGAAATCCAGTGGACGCTGGACGAAGAAACCCCCTCCACCTCCGACACCTCGTGGAGCCTGGACGACCTGCCGGCACTGGATGCCGGGGCCGAGCCGCAAACCAACCCGTCGGCGCCGGCCAGCGAACTCGAATGGGACCTGGCGTTCGACGCGCCGCAACCTGGTGATAGCGCACCGGCCCTGGGCGAATGGAGCCTGGAACCCCTCGCCGACGAGCCGCCGGCGAGCGACGAACTGCCCGCGCTGGAGCTGGATGCCCCGCTCGATGCGCCTGGGTCATCTCTGGAAGAACTGCCCGAGCTACCGGCCCCGGACCTCGACGAGGCCCCGGCCAGCGAGCAGCCCAGCGCCGCGGACCAAGCCTGGGAAGACCTGGACATGGCCGCGCTGGACCTGCCCGAGGTCGAGCTGCCATCACCGCCGATCGAGCCCGAGGCCGAGCCGGAGGAGGCGAAGCCGCTGTCCCTGGCCGAGGTGATGGCCACCCCGGCCCAGGCGATCAACCCGCCGGCCCGCGAGGTGCCGCCCAGCCTGCTGCCGCCGCCGGCCGACGAGGAACCGGTGGACGAGGAGCTGCGCGAGGTCTTCATCGAAGAGGCCGGCGAGGTCCTGGAAACCATCAACGAATACCTGCCGCGCTGGCAGGCCGACGTCGACGACCGCGAAGCGCTGACCGAGATCCGCCGCGCCTTCCACACCCTCAAGGGCAGCGGGCGCATGGTCCGGGCTCTGGTGGTCGGCGAACTGGCCTGGTCCATCGAGAACCTGCTCAACCGCGTGCTCGACCGCAGCATCGCGGCCAGCGCGCCGGTGCTGCAGGTAGTCGGCGACGTGGTGGCGCTGATGCCGTCGCTGGTGGACGAGTTCGCCGCCAGCGCGCAGCGTCAGCGCGACGATGTCGACCAGCTCGCCGCCACCGCCCACGCCCTGGCCAAGGGCGAACCGGTGCCGCCGCCGGAAGGCGGGGAAACACCGGCGGTCGAAGAGGTGGCGCTGGAGCCGGCGGTCGAAGCCGCGGCCCTGGACGAAGGTCTCGACCCGCAGCTGCTGGAAATCTTCCGCAACGAGGCCGAAGCCCACCTGGAAACCCTCGGCGGCTTCCTCGCCGACTGCGACCGCGAGCTGCCCCAGCCGGTCACCGACGACCTGCAACGCGCCCTGCACACCCTCAAGGGCAGCGCGCACATGGCCGGCATCCTGCCGATCGCGGAAATCGCCACGCCGCTGGAGCGGCTGGTGAAGGAGTTCAAGACCAACCTGCTGCAGGTCGACCTGCGCGAGGCCGAGCTGCTGCGCGAGGCCGAGCGCCTGCTCAGGGTGGGTCTGCAACAACTGGACGCCGGCCGTCCGCTGGCGCACATCGACGGCGGCGACGAGTTGCTGCAGCGCATCGCCCAGGTCCAGCAGGAGCGCCTGGAGGCCGCGGAGGCCAAGCGTCGCGGCGAAAGCGGCGAGAGCGGCGGCGATCCGCAGATGCTCAGCCTGTTCCTCGCCGAGGGCATGAACATACTGCTGGACGCCGAGGACCTGCTCGGCCGCTGGCGCGAACACCCCCACGAAGGCCAGGAGCTGGGCGCCCTGCACGAGGAGCTGGCGACACTGGCCAAGGGCGCGCAGCAGGCCGAGCTGCCGCAGATGGCCGAACTCTGCGAGGCGCTGCTGGCCGTCTACGGCGCGGTGCAACAGGGCCGGCTGGCGGTGAGCGACGACTTCTTCGGCGCCGCCGAAGACGCCCACGAGGCGTTGATCGGCATGATGGACCAGGTGGCCGCGGCGTTGCAGGTCAGCGCCTGCCCGCAACAGGTCGAGGCCCTGCAGCGCCTGCTCCAGGCGCCCGCCGTGGAGGCCGATGAGGCATCCGAGCCGGTGCAGGCGGAGGCCGACGGCGAGAGCGATTTCATCGACCTCGACCAGCTCACCGCCGACGACTTCCCGCTGGAGGACGAAGAGCTGCTGCTCGACCGCCCCACCGCACCGGAAGACCTGCCCGAAGGCCTGAAATGGCCGGCGGCGCCGCTCGCCGAGGCGCAGGAGCCCGCGCCGGTCGAGCCGGAAGACGTTCGCGCGGCCAACCCCGTGCAGACGCTGGACGAGGAAATGGTGGCGATCTTCCTCGAAGAGGCCGTGGACATCCTCGACAGCGCCGGCCAGGCCCTGGCGCAGTGGAGCCAGGCCCCGGAGACGCCGGCGCCGCTGTCCACCCTGCAGCGCGACCTGCACACCCTCAAGGGTGGCGCGCGCATGGCCGAGATCCGCGAGATCGGCGACCTGTCCCATGAACTGGAATCGCTCTACGAAGGTCTGCTCGACCAGCGCTTCCAGGCCGGCCCCGGCCTGGCCGGGCTGCTCCAGGCCTGCCACGACTGCCTGGCGCAGCAGCTCGACCAGTTGCAGGCCGGGCAGCCGCTGACCGACCCGGACGCCCTGATCCAGCGCATCCGCGCCTTCCGCCAGAACCCCGAGTCGGCCTTGACCGCCGCGCCGGCCGAGCCGCAGCCTGAAGCCGAAGCCGAAGCCGAAGCCGAAGCCGAAGCCGAAGCCGAAGCCGAAGCCGAAGCCGAAGCCGAAGCCGAAGCCGAAGCCGAAGCCGAAGCCGA